>JBOFWE010000132.1:0-48091 GCA_051653465.1 Selenomonadaceae bacterium
TCAAGATCCGGACGGACATGCAAGAGCTGTGCCCGGCGGCGCAGGCTTGAAGTTCCTACCTTTGCCCCGACCGGCAGAGCCGCCAGAGTCTTGTATTTCGGGCTTACGATGGCATCACCCGGGTCAAGGCGTTTTGTTATAGCAGCCAGCATTAACCCTGCCGGCACCTGCGTCGGCATATCCTTCAGGCTGTGTACGGCAATGTCAATTTCTCCATTGAGCATTTCCGTCTCCAGTTCCTTCGTGAAAAGCCCTTTGCCGCCAATTTTCGCCAATGGGGCATCGAGAATCTTATCCCCGATTGTCGTTATATATTTCAATTCAACCGTAAGGTCCGGGTACTTTTCTCTTAAACAGCTGGCAATGTATTCTGCCTGCCAAAGTGCCAGCTTACTGCTGCGCGTACCGATAATCATCTTTTTCTTCACATGCCTGCTCCCTTAACATATCTAATTTAAACAAATTGCTCATGGCATCCACATAGAATTGTTCATGGGCTGTTCCCGCCGATGTATTGAGCTTTGTCATCGGCTCACGCAAGAGTTTGCGGACAATCATCTTTGTCATATGCTCCATCGCCTTGCGCTCTTCAAGCGTAATATCCGGCAGTTTTGTCATCGCCCGCTTCACCTCACGGCAGCGGATTCGCTCTGCTTTATCCGATAAAAGCGCCATTACCGGGCGGAAGGACAAGTACCTGAACTTATCGAGCAAAGAGGCCGTTTCCTCCTCAACAATTGCCGTCGCATAGCGCGCTTCGCGCTCGCGTTCCTTCAGATTTTCATCGACAACCGCTTCCAGGTCATCAATATTATAAAGCTGCACACCCTTGATATCGGCAACATCCGGATCAACGTCACGCGGCACGGCAATATCGATGAATACCAGCGGGCGGCCTTTGCGTTTTGTCATCAGCTGCTGGGTTTCCCATGGCTTGACGACATAGTGCGGCGCCCCCGTAGAGGTCACGACAACATTGACGTCCACGGCCTGCTTAAAGGCCGTTTCAAAAACCACCGGTTCACCGCCAAATTTTTCCGCAAGTTCCTTTGCCCGGTCAAAGCTGCGATTGGCAACATATACCTTGTTGACCCCTTTATCGACAAGATGCTGCGCCGTAAGCTCGGCCATCTGACCGGCCCCAAACAAAAGGACATTGGATTCTGATAAATCTCCCAGAATTTTTCTTGCCAGCTCAACAGCGGCATAGCTGACAGAAACGGCATTATAGGCAATCCGCGTTTCGGTCCGCACACGCTTGCCTACGGCAATCGCGCGGTGAAACAGGGTATTTAACACCGTACTCGTCGTCTGTTCTTCCCGGGCGATGGCATAAGCTTTTTTTACCTGGCTCAGGATCTGGCCTTCACCGATAACCAACGAATCAAGACTTGATGCCACCTCAAATAAGTGCCGAATGCACTCTTCCCCATTATAATAATAAAGGTACTCATCAATATTTTCTTCGTTGCCCGTCAGATCAAACAGGAACTGCTTTACCGTCGGCAGGTCTTCCTCCGCATCATCGACAACCGCATACATTTCACTGCGATTGCAGGTGGACAGGATAACCGCTTCATTCAATGCTTCATAATCCTCCAGGTGCTTGAGTCCCCGGCTGACCTTGTCGGACGGAATCGAAAACCGTTCCCGTACCTCCACTGGTGCCGTTTTATGATTCAGACCTAAAACTATCAATTGCATTTCTAATTTTTGCCTCCGCTCTCTTAAGCTCACCGCGCTTGACAAGTTCGAGCACCTGTACATCAAGTGCCTGCCGCCAGAATTCCTCGCGCTGTCTGCTATTTTCCAGCCGGAACTTCATTTCCCTGCGCAACGCAGCGAGACGTTCCAGCCATGCTCCATATGTATCACCAAATTCGTGTTCAAGTTCCCGTCGCAACTGTCGCGCCAAAGCCGGACTTTTGCCACCAGTCGAAACCGTCAACAACAGATCACCGCGCTGTATCTGGGCCGGGACAGAAAAGTCACTGAGCGCCGAGGGTTCGACGACATTGACCAGGGACCCTTCACGCTTGGCCTCTGCTGCCGCCTGTGCATTGACCACCGGATCATTGGTCGCACAGATGACAATAAAAAATCCTTTAAGATCACCGGATTCATATTTTTTCGCCTGCCAGACAATCTGTCCCGTCGCGGCCAGCTTGGCGAGGTCAGCGGTTAATACCGGCGCAATCAGTGAAACCCGGGCCCCAGCCTGTAAAAGCGCCCGCACTTTACGTAGCGCAATAGGCCCCCCGCCGACCACGGCGCAGAACCGTCCCTTAATCTCCAAATTAATCGGATACACAAGCCCACCTCTTCCTCAAAACTCTGTACCAGGGATGAACTGTTATCAAATACGAACTAGGTTCATTTTTCATTACATTATATAATAGATCCGGCAAATATTCCATAAGTTTTTATTCTCCGAGTCGCCATTTTTCATAAAAATAATAAAATAACCGCTCCGATAAACAGGCTCAGACAGAGCCCCTGCAATAGATTTTTCACGAGCCCGGCCTTTGCCGGCCCAAATGCAACGGCAAAGACCCTCAACTGCCAAAGTAAAAATGATGCCGTCAAAAAAATCACCGGCAAATCATCCTGCATCAGTCCGTACAGTAAGATTGCCCCGGCCATAACAGCTCCGGTCATTTCGCCGCGGCTGATGCCTTCGGGTTTTGGTTTCTCGTCCCAGCCTTCGTCCTCCTGTTCAAACCGTCGTCGCATAAAAAACGCCTCCTGTCAGATTACTGAAAGCTCCCACTGGCCTTTGCCAAGCAGTCGCAGCTGCCGCTCATGCTGCGCCAGCAACGTACTGCGATGTCCAATGCTGATAATACTGCTTTTGGGCAGCCGCGCCTGCAGCAATTCATATAGATACTTTTCCATCGGCTCGTCAAGTGCCGACGAGGCCTCATCCATAAATATCCATTGAGGTTTCACCAGCAAAATCCGGGCAAATGCCAAACGCTGCTGTTCCCCAAGTGAAAGAATCCGGCTCCAGTCCGCCACCTCATCCAGACGACTATCAAATTTCTCCAACTGGCACAGTTGTAAAATCTCCCGAATTTCCCCTTCACTGACGGATGCCGCTGTTTTAGGATAAAGCAGTGCCCGGCGCAGGCTACCCAGCGGCAGATACGGTCGTTGCGGCAAAAACAGGCAATCTTGTACAGCAGGCAGTTGCAGGCGGCCATTGGCAAACGGCCAGATTCCGGCAAGCGAACGCAGCAGCGTGCTTTTCCCCGCTCCGGATTCGCCGGTAATTAAAATCCGCTCCCCTGGCGAAAACTTGAGTGTGAGCTGTTCCAGCAGCACCTCGCCGCCCGGCAGCACAAGGTCCAGACCTTCTATTCCCAAATCCTTTTTTCCAGAAGAAATGTTAGCCTGGCTTTTAACAGCATCCACACGGGTCATATGTTCAGTAAACCCGGTCAGACGTTTTACAACCGCCGTCCACTGGGCCAGCGATGTATATGAATTTACGAAAAAAGACATCGCATCCTGCACATTGCCAAAAGCACTACTGATCTGCATCAGCCCACCAAGCTGTATACTGCCGCTAAAATAACGCGGAGCGGCCAATAGCAGCGGCATAATAATCGCCAGCTGCGAATAACTGGTCGTAAACCAGGTCAAAGTCTTTTCCCGCCGCATCAGCGCCCAATAGTTTTTAACTACCTGTGCAAACCGCTCACTAAATCCGCTTTGTTCAGGCATCTCCCCGCGGTAAAAGGCAATGCTTTCACTGTTCTCGCGAACCCGCATCATGCTGAAACGAAAATCGGCTTCATAGCGCTGCTGATCGTAATTTAACCAGATGAGCTTGCGGCCAACCTTATGTGTAAGCCAGGTACCAACGATGGCATACAGCAGTGACAGCCATACCATATAGCCGGAAACCGTGAATTCATAGCTGCCGACTGGTACAGTAATTTCACCGGATAAGTTCCAGAGAATCATAACAAATACTGCCAGCATGACGGCCTGCTTTAAAAAACCCAGGGAAAGCTGCAAAGTCAAGCTCACAAACTGATTGATGTCCTCGGCAATTCGCTGATCCGGGTTATCCGTATCATCTCCGAGAATTTGCATTTTATAATAGACCTGAGAGTTCATCCAACGGCTCAGATACTGTTTCGTCATCCAGGTACGCCATTTTATCTGCAGCATCTGTCGCAGATAAATTGCATATACCGCCAGAGCGATATGAATAAACGCCAATACTAAAAACCGGCCGATCAATGGCCAAAACTGTTCATGATCATAGGCCTGCAGGGCATTGTAAAATGTATTATACCACTGATTGAGCAGTACCGCGATGGCTACTCCGCTAAGCGTCAAAAACACAACCACTGCCAAAAGGCCACGCGCCTGCCACTTTTCCTCTGACCGCCAATATTCCCGCAGCAAGTGCCAAAAATCAGTTAAAAACTTTCTATTCAAAATATAGTCCACCGCGCCTTCTTTTATCTGAATGTTTCCAGTATAACCGTATTTTCCAGGCTTCGCAATAAATCACTACAAAAATTTCTGTTGCCATTAAAAATATGCTAAAATGATTGTATCTCATGGTAAAAGGAGCTTTTATATGGACCTTCCAACTTCTACTGCCGTAAAAATCATCCTGGCTGTGTTTGTTTGCCTTGCCATTGCCGGCGGCTGGCGGTATTTCCCCAAGCGAAAAATATTTCTGCTGTTTTGCCTTGTCATTGTCGGCGCAGCCGCCATCACCTGCAGCCTGCAGCAAAAGACAGTCCCACCACCAATATCCGACGAGCAAAAAGCCGCGACACTGCTCGAGCAGCAGCATTTTATTGTCTGGTATACCGACTACAAGAAAAACATCGATATCATCCATAACCATTGGCAACAATATCACCAGATCCTGCATGATTTCAAAGCGGATATCATCAGCCTGCAGACGGCCTACAGTCGGCTAAAGCATTTGCAGGAAAATTCCAATCAGTTGAAAACTGCGCTCAGTCAGCTTGAACCACCAGCCTCACTCAGCGATGCGAATTACGAGCTGACCGCGACGATCATTAAGAAGACCCGCGCCTACGTTGATCGGCAGTACGAGGTCATCACCAACACACGTGATGCGGCCGATCCAGGCAAACAAAGCTCAACCAGTCAGCCGGAACAGGCCCGTCAGCTTGAACGGATTATGATCATGGACTCCCCGGTAAACCTCAATATTTCCGAGGAAATATCACAGCTGAAAGCTGCTATGGCCCTGCCTGAGGAAGATTAAACAGACCAATTGCCGCTCAAAATATGAGCGGCAATTTTTTGGCTATTTAGCCCATATATTCCATTTTGCGTCCCTTGAAATAAACGGGTTTGAGTCCACAGGCATGGACCAGATCGAGGGCTGCCGCAAAATCCTTTCCCAAAGCTGTTGTCGCATGGGCATCCGAACCGAGAGTCACATATCGACCGCCGCAGTCAAAATAGGCTTTATAAACCGGTAGCAGGGCTTTTAATGCCGAACGACTGTCGAGCCGCCGCGTATTGAGCTCAGGAATAACCCCTTGCGCAAGAATTGTCTGCAGAACTTCCTGGATCTGTTCCGTAAATTCATGGTAATAAATGTCCGGTTCAGCATAGGGCGCATAGCGGGCAATATAATCAATGTGGCCAAGCACATCAATAAAATCATGACTCTTGATCAAATCCGTCATCGCCCGAAAGTATGCCGTGTAAACATCCTGCTTGCTGCGATCGGCATAAAAAGAGGGTTCGTAAAGATCCGTTCCCTCCAGCACATGAACCGAACCAAGAATGCAGTCAAAGCTGCCGCTGGCAGCGAAATTCCGGTTTCGTTCCAGCGCTTCCTCCCGCATGCCGATTTCAACACCAAGCAGCAGCGAATCGCCACGATAAGATTGATACCGCGAAAAATAGTCCGCCGGGTCAAAAACAAATCCGCCGCCGGGAAAATCAAAATCGATGTGTTCTGTAAGTAAAAGACCAATCCCCTGGGCAGCAGCCGCTGCCATTGCCTCGTCGAGCTTCATCTCTGAATCCGTCGAAACCTCGGTATGCACATGACTGTCAAAAATCATTTTCCCCACCCCTTTTACCGCATCACCGGCGTCTTATTTTTCTCTTTGCTCATAAGCGGCCTGCAAAGCTTTGGCCAGTTGATCAGGACATGAAGTCGATCGCGCGCCGCAGACATTGCCAGCAAAGCGGTCCCTGACAAAATCAATATCCATCCCCTGCACAAGTTTGGCAATCCCGCTGAGATTTCCGTTGCAGCCGCCTTCAAACGACACACTCTCAATTTTTTTTCCGTCAAGCTGGACACGGATTGACCGGGCACACGTCCCTTCCGTCTTATATACATATGTATTCATCGCATGTGTTCCTCCTCATGCCTGAGCCAAAAGCGCCGGCAATTTTCTCTGTCGGATAAAAAACAGAGCTCATCGCCAAACGTCCGGCGACAAGCTCCGGCCAATTTACAAATCAGCCTTTTTAATTACATCAACACCCATATACTTGCGCAAAGCTTCCGGAACGACAACCGATCCGTCGGCCTGCTGATAATTTTCTAAGATTGCCGCCACCGTGCGTCCTACAGCAAGTCCGGAGCCGTTAAGTGTATGCAAATATTCCGGTTTTGCTTTCGCATCACGGCGGAATTTGATATCAGCGCGACGTGCCTGATAATCTTCCGTATTCGAGCAGGAAGATATTTCACGGTACATGCCGGCACTCGGCAGCCAAACTTCGATATCGTACGTCTTTGCCGCCGTAAAGCCCATATCCCCCGTACAGAGCAAGATCACGCGGTATGGCAAGCCCAACAGCTGCAGCACGCGTTCGGCATCCTGCGTCATTCCTTCAAGTTCATCATAGGAAGTTTCTGGTTTAACAAACTTAATCAGCTCTACTTTATTGAACTGATGCTGGCGGATCAAGCCCCGGGTATCACGTCCTGCCGATCCTGCTTCAGCCCGGAAGCAGGCCGTATATGTGCTGTAATATTCCGGCAATGCATCACCGTCAAGAATTTCACTGCGATGGTAATTTGTCGTCGGTACCTCAGCTGTCGGCACCAAATAATAATCGAGCCCTTCCAGTTTGAACATATCTTCGGCAAACTTCGGCAGCTGTCCCGTCCCCGTCATGCTTTCCTTGTTGGCAATAAACGGTGCGAGCATTTCTGTATAACCGTGCTGTGTATGCAGGTCCATCATAAAATTGATGACGGAGCGTTCGAGCCGGGCACCAAGCCCCTTGTAAAAGGTAAACCGGGCACCGGTAACCTTCGCCGCCCGTTCCGGATCAAGAATCTGCAGATCTTCGCCAAGATCCCAGTGCGCTTTCGGTTCAAAGGCAAACGTCTTCGGCTCGCCCCAGCGGCGGACTTCCGGATTATCGTTTTCATCCTTGCCCACCGGAACACTTTTATCCGGGATATTCGGAATATTGAGCATGATGTCGCGCAGCTTTGTTTCAACTTCTCTGAGCTCCGCATCAAGTTCTGTGATTTCATCTCCGACGCGGCGCATTTCCGCGACAATATCATCGGTATTTTCCTTGTTCTTTTTCATCACGCTGATCTGCTTGGAAACCGTATTGCGCTGTCCCTTGAGCACTTCCACTTTACCGAGGATTTCCCGGCGCTGCTTTTCAAGTTCCATAAATACGTCCAGTGTCAGTGAATTCCCACGATTTTTCAGTGCTGTTTGAACAACTTCCGGATTTTCTCTGACAAATTTAATGTCTAACATTTATACTCGACCTCCATATAATAAGCGCAGCTGCGCATCATTTCCTGACAATTAGTGTATATCCTGTTAATTATAATCTATGTATAAAAACTCTGTCAAATTACTTATACACGCGCGGCACCCGGCGGCTGATCATGCAGACAATCTCATAATTAATGGTACCCAGCCAGTCTGCGACCTCATCGATCGTCAATCCAGCGGAGCCAAACAGAATAATCTCATCCGCCAGTGACATATCTGTCACTGGCGTCACATCAACCATGCACTGATCCATACAGATGCGGCCCACAACTTTGGCTCGCTGCCCGCGGATTTCAACCTCAGCCTTGCCCGCCAGCAGCCGAGTATAACCATCCGCATAGCCAATCGGCAGCGTCGCAATCTGGCTCTCTCGCTCCGTCACGAAGGTACAGCCATAGCCAATGGGTTCCCCGGGCTGCAAGGTCTTTATATACTCAGCCTGCGCCTTCAGCGTCATGGCCGGACGCAGATCCGTCTCACGAACAACCTCCGTCGATGGCCATAGCCCATAGAGGATGACGCCCGGTCGTACCATATCGAAATGCGTCTCCGGCATTTCCAGTGTTGCCGCACTATTAGCCAGATGCTTTAAGGGAATCTCGACATGATGTGCCTTTGTGCTCTCAATCGCCAGCTTAAACCGCCGCAACTGTTCCCAGGCAAATGACTTGTCACGGCTGTCCGCCAGAGCCAGGTGAGAGAACATCCCCTCCAGTTCGAGCTGAGGCAGCGCCGCAATCTGCGCTGCAAGTTCTCCAGCTGCCTCGGGGCGGATGCCGATCCGCCCCATTCCCGTGTCAATCGCCAGATGAACCCGGGCCGTCTTGCCCAGCCTCACAGCAGCCGCTGAAATAGCCTGGGCCGCTTCTATGCTGAACACCGTCGCCGTGATATCGCGGTCGACAAGCAGGCTCGACTGCTCCAGCGGAGTAAAGCCGAGCACAAGAATCGGCGTCGTGAAACCGGCATCGCGAAGTTCGATTGCTTCATTTAATACCGCTACCGCCAGATAATCGGCCCCTGCGGCCACGGCAGTTCTGGCGACTGCCAGTGCACCATGACCATAGGCATTGGCCTTTACCACCGCGCAAAACTTTGCCGATCCCTGAATTTTTTTCTTGATCACTTTGACATTGTGTTCAATTGCCGTTAAATCGATTTCCGCCCAAACCGCACGACTTGGCATAGCCTCAACTCCCAACGAAATCTTCGAAAAATAAAATTCAGACAGAGGAATCCCCCGCTGAATTTTATCCTTTTGTATTATTATATGAATTTTTTATTACGGGAAACAATTCCCTATTATTTTACACCGTCACTATCGAAATGAAAAGGTATTTTACATAGATCAGCAAAATTCATCACCGTCACTCTGGCTTAAACTTGACGGTAACTTCTGTATCGCGATCAACAATCGTATTCGGAGCAATGCTCTGACTGACGGCCACGCCTGTTCCCTCGGCATTTAGTACCAGTCCGCTTTCCGTCATGGTCTGAATCCCCTGCCGCAGACTCTGCCCACTCAGATCCGGCACTATTGCCTTTCCCGCCGGAACAGCCGGCATCGGCTGACGATTTCCCTCGGAGGATTCTTTTTCTGCCGGCAGATCCAGCCCAACGAAGGAATTCGTGGTCGGTTCTATGTGCAGATAACGGAACAACTGGGAAAAAATATCCTGGGCAATCGGCGCCGCAATTTGTCCGCCATAATAAAAACCGGACGGATCATCGATCATCACCAGTACAGTTATCTGCGGATTTTCAACCGGTGCAAACCCGCAAAACGAAGCGATATAGCGTCCATCCATATAGCCGCTGCCATCATCGCGGATTTTCTGCGCTGTACCAGTCTTGCCGGCAATCCGATACCCCTTAACCGAAGCCTTGCTGCCGCCCCCGCTGGCTACCACCTGTTCGAGCAGACTGACCAGGGTTTTATCGGTCGCCGAATCAATCGTCCGTCGGACCTCTTCCTTGCCCGACTGTGAAGCAACCGATCCGTCTGCATTATAAACAGCCTTTACAATATGCGGCTTGAGCAGCACCCCGTCATTGGCAATGGCCGACATAGCCGTCACCAGCTGCAACGGAGTTACCGCTATACTCTGGCCAATTGACATAGTGGCAATATCTGAATCGCGCATGTCCTTTGGATTAAACAGCAGTCCAAGTTCTTCCCCCGGCAGTTCAATTCCAGTCGCCTTGCCAAAGCCAAATTTTTTTGCATAATCGGTCAGTTTTTCTGCCCCGACCTGCAGGCCGACCTGCACAAAACCGGTGTTAATCGATTGCTTTACCACTTCAGCAAAATTAATCGTGCCAAAGCTGTCCCCGCTCCAGTTCTGGATACGCCGCCCGGAAACCATGATATAACCAGGATCGACAAAAACCTGATTCGGGGTAACGAGATTTTCCTGCAGCGCAGCTGCCGCCACCACCGCTTTAAAGGTAGATCCCGGTTCATAGATAAACGAAACTGCCCGGTTTTTCCAGCTTAACGGGTCATATTCGCCAAATTTATTCGGATCATAGGTCGGCCGGCTGGCCATTGCCAGGACCTCACCCGTCTGTGGGTTCATGACAATTGCCGTAACCGCCTGTGGCCGGGTCACCGCCATAGCCCGGTCAAGTGCCTGCTCAACAATAAACTGTGCGGTCGCATCAATGGTTAGCTGTACATTCTTGCAGTCGCTTTCGGCCGGCCCCTTATAGGAGAAAATCGAATCAAAAATCGGCTTGTTACGCATATCCGTCAATACGAACGATTTTTCGGCTTTCCCCTTAATCTGCGCATCGTAGACCTGTTCAATTCCATCAAGGCCAATATCATCGGTACCGACAAATCCCAGCACGTTCGCGGCCAGGACACCATTTGGATAAAAGCGCTTGCTTTCATCCTTAAACCCGAGGCAATTGAGATTTTGCTGACTGATCAGTTTTTTCACGTTCTGAACTTCCGCATACTCAAGGTAGCGCTTAACCCAGACAAAACCTCCCCCCTGGGCAATATCCGCTTTTATATCAGCTTCACGTAAACCAATCAGAGGGGCCAGATCACGGGCAAGCTGATCGGCATCCTGCACATGATTCGGATCGACAAAAAGTGACTGGGTCATCATGCTGACCGCCAGTTCCCTGCCATTGCGGTCAAGAATCGTCCCCCGCGGTGACTGCAGCAGCAGCTGCTCCCCGCTCTGCATTTTTATCCGTTGGGTCAGGCTATCCCCTAATATAAGCTGTACCCAGGCATATCGGGCACAGACGATAAAAATCAAACCAATCAGAAAGGCCATAAATACCATCAGCCGTTTCTGTATATCCTTTATGTTTCGCATGAAATCCTCCCTTTGGGATGCACTAAAATACCTCCTTTATTTTATCATATTCATTCCCAATAACCAAATGGCCTGCGGTAAAAAGCAGCTGCCCGCCCCCAAAAGATATAATTATTTCCTATATTTTCTGACAAAAAGCGAAAAAATGCTTACAGTAATCGGGAATCCTGCTATAATGTATTGTATATATTTGTATATAAATCTAGAATGGCGGTGCCTTATATGGATGATATTGATAAAAAAATACTTAAAAATCTGCAGCAAAATGCCCGCATGACGATCTCCGACCTCAGCTCAGAAATCGCCCTTTCTATGCCGGCTATCAGTGAACGCTTAAAAAAGCTCGAAGCCTCCGGTGTCATCAAACAGTATACCGTAATCCTCGATCCGGCGATGCTGAACAAACACCTGATGGCGTTAATGTTCCTCCGCTTTGACAACCCCAGCCACAGCGATAGCTTTGCCGCTTTCGTCAAAGATGAATCCGAAATCAAAGAATGTTTCTATATCACCGGGGATTTTGATTACTCGTTGAAAATCGTGACCGAAAACACGCGCACGCTGGAACTGCTGCTGACGCGCATAAAAAATCATCCTGGCGTTATCAAGACCCAGACGATTGTAATTCTCTCCACCATCACCGACAGCCCTTCTATTATCCCTGATTAATTTCCCAATAAAAAGGAATGCTGCTGAAGCAGCCTCATACATTCAAGTCAAAAGCGTAGTAGCATATTGCTGCTGCGCTTTTTCTATACAGCTTGCTTCACATCGATATTTTACCGCAATACATCCGTCCAACGTTTTCTCGTTGCAATGATGCTTATCATTGTCCAGCGGCAGTCTTTCATTCATTATAATGAACAAAGATACAATATCTCTTCTGTTTTAATAAACATTTATAACAGTATTTCACCACAAAAAACTGACCTCCAAGAGTTAGATTTATTGGGTCTAACGGTTAGCGGTCAGTTCCTGCCGAATCTCGTTTTATTTAATTTCCTTCTGTAGACCAATTTTAGCTTTGTCATTCAGCCATTGCGACCAGGAAACCGCAAAGTTTCCCACCACAGTTTCCTGTACGTACTGATAGAACTTGGCGATCATCCGTGCTTTTTCTGCATAATACTCATTTTTCCAGCTGTTTTTCTCACCGCCATTAAACATTGCATATTGCCTGCCAAGCAGGTACTGGCGATAACCAACATCCTTGGCACTCACGCCCTGGTGCTAATTTATTGTCAATATGGCAATAAATTGGCTATCAGAATAGATTTTCAAAAGATTTACCCCACTTTTTCTAGTGGGAAAGTTGAGTTTGTTATAATCATGACTATATTCAGGTCTTGAATTGCTGCAGCTTTTCTTTCAGCTCTTCCGACAGTTTTGCCAATGTGATACAAGTTGCCGCAATTTCCTGCATGGCTGCCGACTGTTCCTGGGCAGCAGCCGATACATTTTGCACCGCCCCCATCGAACAATGACTCTGTTCATTGGCAGCTGCCACTGCAGCGACAATTGCCGTACTGGCCTGCGAAAGCGGCTGCATATCGCCAGTAATGCTCCCAATTTTCTCATTGACACTCTTGATCAGCTCGTCAATTTCCTTGAAACCGGTTCCTGCTGCATTGACCAGTTGTACCCCCGCATCTACATTTTCAATTGCCAGCTCAATAGACGATACAACGCCATGAATGCCTTCATTATGTTCTGTAATCAACAGCGCGATCTGCTGGGCAGCCTGGTCGGATTGCTCCGCCAGCTTTCGTACCTCTTCTGCTACCACAGAAAATCCCTTCCCTTGTTCGCCAGCTCTAGCTGCTTCAATGGCTGCATTCAATGCCAAAAGATTAGTTTGTCCGGCGATCGTCGAAATCATTGCCACAATCTGAACAATTTCACTGGAGCTTTTATCCAGTTCAGCAGAGTTTGTCTTCGCCAACTTTGCTGCCTGTACCATTTGATCCATTTGTCTTATTGCCCGGTTAATAAGGCTTTGTCCACTATCACTCGTTTTGGCAGCCTGTTCTGCTCCCTGGTGAATTTCCTGGGCACTTGCCGTAGTATGCTTTACCCCGCTCGCAATTTGGGCCGCCACCGCAGCAATATTATTCAAGGAAACCACCTGCCGATCCACCCCCTGACTGATCAAACTTATGGATTCAGCAACATTCGCCGAGGCCGTAGCCGATTGCCCCGCATTGACTTTAACCTGCTCACTGGAAGCCGTCACCTGCTGAGCAGAATCCGCTACCTGTTCTATGAGCTGTCGCAGTTTCTGCTTCATCTGCATAAAGTGATTCAGCAAATTATCAATTTCATCAGAAAACCGTCCTTCAACCCACTCCCCGGTCAATGACAAATCGCCATCCGCAACCTCAGCAGCCAATGTTTCTGCCAGTTTTAATCGCTTTATCATTTTCATCGTAATGATGACAATAATTCCGGCCAGTAAAAACAGACCAGCAACACATGCCGTAAAAAAATTCCAGCCCAAAACGCGAACCTGCTGCAACAACTCATCTTTCGGTACAACCATCAGAAACGTCCAGCCGGTCCTGCCAATCGGTGCCGCTGCCATAATCATCTCCCGCCCGTCAATCGTTCCGGTTTGTACCGTTTGCTGTCCACTCATAAAAGCCATGCTGTAAGCAGCAAACCTGCCACTGCCTGCATCATTCACATTGTCTTGCAGGCCAAATTCCGGATGGTAAAGGAAATTCCCTTTTGCATCAAGAATCGCAGCATATCCGGTCTGCCCTATTTTAAAATCACGTGCGAGATCACGAATAGGATTTATGTCCAGTGTAATTCCCGCCACCCCCACAACGGTATTATGACGAAAAATTTCCCGAACCACACCAGCAGAAAGACTTTTATCCGAGGCCTCATAAATTGGCGTGTAAGCCGCTGCCGATGAGCCCAATGCAACTTTATACCACTCCCTGCTTCTCGGATCATATCCTGCCGGCTTCTCTTTTTCCGTGATTCCCTGAGAGTCTGCTGCCTTTAAATTCTCATATCCTGTATAAACGGATGTTATACCTTGTCCTGCGCCTTTTATCTGTCGCAGCAACGCAATCTCATCCCCTTGTGTCCTTTCCGACTCTCCCAATGTATCCGCTGCCAATGAAACAAGTACTTCTTTTTCCCGCAATGACGCATATATTTTTTCACTATTTTCCTCAACAATATAGGATGCTGTTTCCATGATCTGCTTACTGAGCAACTCACGAGCCCCGTAATAAGAATACATACTTACCATTCCCAAAATAAGCAGCATAGGCAGCAGCAACGCAAAAAACATTTTCATCATCAATCGTGAAAGCTGCATCATACCATTCTCCTCCTGCAGAATCCACCTGCCATAATCGTCAAACAGAAGCCACACAAGAAAACCTGCCCATGCAGCTTCTGTTTGTTGTTAATTAAAATTTCACATATAAAGTCAATTGGGGGACCGGAATCGCGGCTGTATCATCCTTATCACGCCCCCACCAGCGCTGCAGCTGGAGTTGTGC
This sequence comes from Selenomonadaceae bacterium, assembly GCA_051653465.1. Classification (GTDB taxonomy): domain Bacteria; phylum Bacillota; class Negativicutes; order Selenomonadales; family Selenomonadaceae. The sequence goes on from JBOFWE010000132.1 coordinate 14,632, forward strand.
ATGGCTGGACAGTGTATTGCTCAGAATAATACCCGGCCCCTTGAAGCCGGCTTCCGAATCACTGATCTGGCTGTCAAAATCGGTATACCCATTCGTATTCATGAGATTTTTACCGGCATCCATGTATTCAAGCCCAAAAGTATAGTCACCAGCCTTTTTAAGTTTTCCATATTTCAATTCAGCAACATAACCCCGTGTATTGCTTTCATTGTTTTTCAAATATTCAAAATTAAAATTACCGTGATGTCCCAAGCATGATTTCTATACAGGCCAAAGAACCGGTCTTCTCCTCCACCATAACGATCCTGTCGTCCTGCTCAGCTATATATGCCCCCAGTGATCCATGCGGCAATTTATGGGCAAAATTCAAAACTTCCAAGAGAGTAGGGTTACTGGCTTCTGTAGAAGAAACCTTGCCATTTTTCAGTTTAAGCGTCGACATATCACGATCCTGGTCATCACGCCCAACAAAAAGTTCCATGGCATCCTGCCAATAACGCCGCTAATAATTTTCTTTTCATTTTCTCAGCCCTCCCTTTTTTCATTCATTGATATAGCGGGCCACAGTTATACATAGATCGAATTTTATTATTGGATTGAACGTTGCACAGGGATTTCATCTTTAGCTTTTAACCACTGCGACCAGGAACGTTGAAATCCATTTGCTGCATTTTCCTGTACATATTGATAAAATTGTGGAATCATTCTTGTTTTTTCCGTATAATAATCATTTTTCCAGTTGTTCTTTCCGCTACCGCTGAACATCGCATATTGTCCACCCATCAAATACTGACGATAAACAACATCCTTGGCACTAACTTCCGGATTGCGCATCATATCATACATGACCATGTAGGCCGTTGTTCTTCCTTCGCCCGCCTGACAATGAAAATGCAGCCAGGCATTGCTGGGCAGCGTCCTGACAAAAGCAATGAAACGATCAATATTTTCCGGACTAGGCCAAATATGATCCGTAGCTGTAATTCTGAAGTAATTGACACCGGCCTGTTTTACCATTTCTTCTTCTGTCAATGCGCTTGTAATTTTTTCTATTCTAGGGGTTACCGCCTTTTTCTCGTCGTTAAGTGCAGACAGAACCGTATTTTTGTTCCGTGCCGCTTTGATTCTCATATTTTCATCCAGCAGTACCTGATCGTAATTCCGATTGATATTGCTCCAATCACGATCACCATACCAGCTTACGCCATTGCCATTGAGCAGGCCATGTGATTCCTGGCGCAAATCGACCATATAGATTGGACCTTTTGCTATTGTTTTCAATTTCGACAACAGTTCGCTAAACTCCAATTCTGAGTACTGCGCACTGCCGGAAATGTTCAATGTATCAAGCCCCTCACTAGAAGGAACATAGCTAAGATCCACCTCAGGATTCACCTTTTGCGGCACTTTAAACCCGCCTTGTGAATCACGATAATTCCGGGGCAGTTTCGCCGCATTTTCTGTATCAATTCGCCATACATACCCTTCATAATCCGGAACATAGGTTTCATATCCATGTTCCTTCGTCCACTGTGACCAGCTCTTTGACAAATCCCGCGGACTATTCTTCACGTAATCATAAAAGTGCTGAACAAACTGATATCGTTCAATATACGCTTTGCGACCCCAGTTCTTTTTGCTGTCAGGAATATCACTTAAATTCGTATTTCCCAGAATCCCCTGCCGGTCAACAATATCTTTGAAGCTTACGGTCTGCGCATTCTTCAAAATATCCGCCATTACAGCAAATATCGTCGTCCGGCCCATTCCCGCAAAGCAATGATAATGCAGCCAGGCATCTTTCGGTAACTTTTTATAAAAATTCAGAAAGGCATCGACATCTGCATCTTCCGGCCGGAAATGATCCGAAAGCGCAAGGCGGAAATAATTCGCGCCATGTTCCTTCACCATTTCTTCTTCGGTTCGCACACGTTCAACAGACATTTCGGCTGCGTCGAGCAATATATTTTTCCCATCATCAAAATTGTATATTTTTACCGGCGAGGCTTGAAACGCTTTTTGCAGCTGTTCACGTTCAATCCCTTTGACCATGGACAAGGAGCGGCCATCATTTCCCCAATTGCTTGGCGATGCAAACCAGCTCACACAAGTCCCATTGAGATAGCCATGGGACTCCCCCCTCAGATCAATAACATACACTTTACTGGGAGAAACCGGGATCTGTTTCAGCACATTGACAAATTCCTGTTCCGAAAAGCAGCTGCTGGCTGAATTTCCTAGTTTATCCAGACCCTTACGTGAAGGCATTACACCGTTTTTCGGATAATTTTTAAATTCATCGGTCGACATCCGAAAATTTCCAGGCAGTTGATCAAGATCTTTGCGATCGATTTTTAAGGCCAGCTTCGGCGTATTCTCTTTTCCACTATCCTTGTTTTCCTCTTTTGCCAAGGCAACGCTTGTCAGTTGCAGTATGATCAGTAACGCACACAAGAAGGAAGCTATTCCCTTTTGCTTAAATTGTCTATACATTAAGACTCACACATCCTTTTTCATCTAGAATCAGTTCCCACAACCAACCACTGACCACAAAATCAATACCCTTGTTCTTGCGCCCATTGGCTCCAGCTTTTTTTCAACTGTGGATTAAACTTTGCATATTCATAAAACTGTCTGGTAAACAAAGCCCTCCGAACATAGCCTTCTTTCTTGACCGGATCCTTGGATGTAGCTGTACGCAAATCCTGCCCCCCCAGCAATACCTGCCGGGTCATAATTTCATCATAGCTCAGCTTTCCGGCATTGTGCAGCATATCAATCATGCTCAAAAACATCGTGGTCCGCCCCTCGCCCGCTTCGCAATGCGCATGAATCCAGGTTGCAGGGGGTAATTTTTTATAAAAGGCAAGAAACTGATCAATATTACTGTCGCTCGGAGCATCATAATCGGTAACCGGCAGCCGATAATACTTTACATGCTGGGATTCCAAAAACTCCTGTTCGGTGCATACGTTTTCCACCACTACATCGGCAGTCGTCTTTATCTCTTTGTCACTGGCCAGCGTAGCTACAGATACTGTTTTGTGGTCATCAACAGCCAATAGTTTTTGTTCAATCTTATTGACAGCAACCGCCGGCAGCCCACGATTTGCCGATTTATAGGCACTGTACCAGCTCACACCATCTTCATTCAGATACCCATGTGATTCGGCCCGCAGGTCAAGCACAAGTACGTTCTGCGAGGGGATGTGCTTGCGCATTTCCCTGAACTCGTTCTTCGAAAAATAACTGCTGCCAGAAAGCTGCATTGCATCGAGCCCTTCACGTGAAGGCGTACTATCATATCCCTCCAGCTGGCGAAACGGACTCTGCATTGTCCGAAAATTATTCGGCATCATTTCTTTCCCCGCCGGTCGATCATACTTAAGAATCAGCTGTCCCGGCGGAGGCTCCGCGGCAAATACACCACTACAAGCAAAAACAATACTCGCCAGAAAAGCAGCCAAGACAAAACTATTTTTCCAATATTGCATAGAAAAACCCCATTCCTTCTATTTTCTGCAAAATCATGACAAGAACACAGGCCGTGTGTTCTTGTAAAAAATCAATTTTCATCCAAAAGTTATATCCTATCCGTGGATAACATCTGTATATTCCGGATAATCACGCAACCTTCCAACAGGTTCAAACCCAACAGCACCCGTAAAACGACCTCGTTTCCAATCCTCCCGGGTCGCCCAGAACATTTCCGTAAAATCGGTTTCATTACAGGCTGTAATCTGATAGCTCTGTACTTCGGGAATAAAGGTCCCCTCCGCCCCGACTTCTGCTGAAAACTCCGTAACAATCCTTATATACTGGGCTTCTGGAAGCCCGGAAAGATCCAGATAATTCGTTCCATTCTTCAGGATTGTCTTGAAACTCGCCTTAACAGAAGAAGCATCATCAGAAACCTCAATAACGGCTTTCAAGGCCGCCTGTAACGGTAGCGATGCCTTTGTCTTAAGCTGCTTGAAACGCCAGTATTTCTTCTCTGTTTTAAACGACGGATCAAAGACTGCCGGATGTCGCCATTCCGTAATGTGGGTTCCAACAGTCAGGATATCACGAAAATCCAGCCAGACGGCCAGGCTGTTTCCCGCAGAACCTTGCGCTTGCGGATGATTGGCAACCTGCTGATTTTCTTCAGCCGAAAGCTTAGTCTTATAAAACCGAACCTGGCTTACACTGGCTGGCAGATGCGTGAAATATTTAGGACGGTCAATTTCCTTTATGACATGTCCAATATAGGAATAGCCAACAAAAATCGGTTCATCTTCCCATTGTCTCAGCTCCGCCTTTTCATCAATACCGGCAACATAAGCCACGCATTCCCCATTACAATAGGACTGCCCCCCGGTCTGCTTATCAAAGGCTACCGTATACTGCGCCCAATCCTCGAGATTAACCCGGCCGCCTTGCCATGAATATTCGGTAATATCGTGGCAGATTCCCCATTTCAGCCCTCCGGCTCGCTCAATAACCATTCGCAACAGATAGGTCGCTCCCCAGCCAACGGATTTCCCCTTGACCATCAGCGGATTATGCCCCATTTCATTTTTTTTGGCCAGCCGGTCAACCTTAGCAAATACCATACCGCTAAAACCATCTCTGACTGTCAGATCACGGCTTGCTGGAATTTCAATATAATCACCATAATTTTCTAACCGAACTTCCACTTTTTCCTCCGTGGCAATCACTTTGGGACTCCCATGCAGCAGCCCATAATGACCATTGCCCGAACGATCCTGAATGCGCGGCACAATCCGAATACCACCTTGAATTTCGATTTCCTTCGGCAACTGATCAGCAATACTCACCTGATAACTGCCACCTTGCTCAAATTTATAGCAAAACTCAATCTTCTTTTTTTCATGTCCGCGAAAAAAAACATTCTTGCTTTCCGCAATTCGCTGGTCAATATACAAGGGAACCGTGACAAAAATTTCCCGATCCAAATTGTTTGTTGCTTCAATACTGCCTTCAAGCTGGCTGCCAGCTGCTTTTTCGTTAACATGTAGTTTCATATGGGCAAAGGTAAGCTGCGGCGGCTCAAAAACCGTAAGCCGGAGCTGGCAATCACCCAAAGAAATTTCATGATCCCCCTGCTGGCAAGCCTTGTAGACAGCTGTCAGACGCTTTTCCTCCCCGCGGTTTAAGGCGACGACAACTTCCCTCCCGGGGACACCAAAAAGATTCACCAGCTTTTCTTCTCCATTATCAGACAGCGACAGCACCACCACAGCAATTCCCTTGCCGCAGTTTTTCGCCCGAGCCTTGATCTCAACATTTCCGTTATTGTCGAGCCGGCGCAGTTCTATATCCTCCAAAACAATGTCCGGGGCGGACTTGCTCAGGTAAAGGCTATCAAGAAGAACATCCCTGCCGGGCGTTTCTGTGAAACCATACATGTCATATTGAATTTCTTCTTTACCAATACACAACAAGCCATAGTTATTTTTCCCCATCGCCACCACTTCCGGAAAATCGCCAAGCAACCGTCCTCCGTTTACTTTTTCAGAAGATGCTTCCGGGTCCTGGGTACTTCCCTGGCTGATATAGACCGTTCCCGCACCAATTTTAGGGTTTACAGATACCGTCTTTACATAATAATGCAGGTGTCCACCGATAACGAGATCAACACCACTTTCTTCCGCTAAAGGCACAATATAACGATTGTTAAACTCATCTGTATACGGATGGTGCATGACAAGCACTCGCCAGTCAGCACTGCGCGACTGTTCGCTGGCGAGATCTGACTTAATCCAGGCCAATGTCTGGCGAATGCGCTGCTGGGTTGCATAGTCTACAGAAATCCCCGAATTGACAGCATTCATTTCAAACAATCCCCAGGAATTGCTGTCTACCATAACAAAATGTGTGCCTCCACAGGTAAAGGAATACGTATGACCAAAGGAATCACAATGCCCCGCTGTTGCCTGCGGCATAGCAAAAAACATATCATAGAATGGCCCTTCATCGTGATTGCCCGGCACATAGAATACCGGCACCTGTTTTAAGACTTCCGGCAATTTCTGAAACCAGTTTTCACTGTACTGATCATGCTGATAACCTGTGCCAAATGATATATCACCGGCATGAATTATAAAATCCGGTTTTTCTATATCCACCATCGCCGAAAACTGCTTTTCTGTATAAAAAAGATGCGAATCACTCAGTGTGACAATTTTTAACTGCTTCGGTTTTTTTGGCAAGGTCTTGAAAGAACCCTCAACAGCCTGACCATCATTAAATATAATTTCATAATGATACTGCGAATTTGGCTGCAGCTCCATCAAAGCGGCTACATACATACAATATTCGCCCATCGCCTGACCCTGCGTGACAATTTCCCGGGCTGGTTTCCCTTCTATATAATATCTGATCTTTGCTGACACCAGCGACTTCATTTCCCAGGCAATCGTCATTTGCTGTGCCCCGGGGTTCAGCAAATACGGCCCATTGGTTATAAAAAAACTTTTCATGATATCCCCCACCTGTACACATATGCTACATTTCATTATATTTCATTTCGCCTTTTTTAGCAGTTCACAAACTTTTTTACTTCTATATCGATGAACCATGATGCTCTTGCAAAAAATTCTGCAATCCAGTCAGTGAAGTATTGATGATCTGTTCTGCTGGAAATCCTTCTTCTTTCAGACATTGCAGCGCATAATCAAACTTGCCAACAACCAGATGGTAGTGCGCATCGGAGCCAACACTAAGTTTTGCCCCATAGGCCTTCGCTGCCCGAATGATTTCGCGGCAGATCGGCTCACTGCCTGGTCGTGCTGCCGGTGAACTGTTGTTTATCTCCAGGGCTTTGTTGTTCGCAGCAGCCGCCTGTACAATCTGAACAACATCGATCGGATATAGCGGATTATCCGGATGACCAATAATATCAACATGCGGATTATATATCCCCGCAAGCAGCATGGCAGTATTCTCCTGCCGGTCTCCCTGTGGGGAGCATTCCGCATGGCAGCTTGCAATCACCAGATCGAGCTTGGCAAGCTGTTCATCCGTAAAATCAAGCTGACCGGAGAGGTTCATGAAATTGGCCTCGGCTCCACAAAAAATTTGCAATTCTCCTATTTGGCGTGGAATATCGCGATACGTATTAAAATAGGCGTAATTGACACTGCCGGGATAGCCCGGGCCATGTTCCGTGAGACCCACACCCAAAAATCCGCGTTGGGCAGCCGTTTCGATCACTTCTGTCACCGTGCTGTAGGCATGGCGGCACAAGAGACTATGCGTGTGCAAATCCGCAATAATTTTCATAAATACCCCTCCCAGTTCCCGTCTTTATTTTCCATTCGTCGCTAGCTTTGCTTCTTCCATTTTTTCTTTTTTCTTGGCCCAAAGGGTTGGCACAATGAACAATGTCATTAAGGCAACTGCGCCGATCCAAAAAGCAATGATCGTATCAAAATGATAGATGGTCTGCCCGTTGACGACTGTTTTGGCTGCATCCATCAGATAACCGTTGATGAGATCCTGCGCCGCTGCACCACCATAAGCCAGAAGACCAATCGTTCCCATTGCCGCCCCAGTTGCCTTACGGGAGCACAAATCGACCGCCAGCATCCCGCCAACAAAGCAGAGAATAACTCCCAGCCCAAAGCCAAAAATACAGATCCAAAAACCATCCATCACCGGATTTCCTCCCGGAGTCAGGCACATCCCGACAATGCCAGCCAGCATGACAAGTCCGAAAACAATCGTTGTTAATGCGTGGTTTGCTTTAAAGATCTTGTCCGAAATAATTCCCGACAAAAAGGAGCCTACTCCACCCATGATCGGCGACAGTGCCATCAGGCTGCCGGCGGTAACCAACGAATAGTCCTTACATTCCTGCAAAAAGATGACGCCCCAGCTACTGACCGAATACCGTGCAATACCCATGCAGGTTGCCGACAAGGCAATCATCCAGACATAAGGATTTTTGATAACTTCCAGTTGTGCTTCTTTCGTGCTCTTTTGCTTTTCTTTTTTCTCCTGAACAAGCTCACCTGCAAATTCATTTGCCGAAGGAAGTCCATACGCTTCCGGACGGTCGTACATGAAGCGATACATAATAAATGCCAATACGATACAGGCAATACCTGGCAGATAAAAGGCTGCATGCCACCCCAGGGCAACCACCAGCATAGCCGTTCCCAAATACGTTGCTCCTTCACCGATATAATGTGCAATACTGAACACACCATAATATGTCGCCAACCGGCTCTTAGAAAACCACTGTGCCAGTGAAACAATGCAAGGCGCTGAACCCATAGACTGGAACCAGCCATTAATGAACCAGAGAACTAAAAAAACCCAATACGAACTTGAAAACCCCAAAATAAAATTCACCACAGCTGCTCCCAGGAGACCAATCGGCACGATCTTCTTAATATTGCAGCGATCAGCAATAAAGCCATTCAGACATTTTCCAACAGCTATAGCAATTAACATGCCGGCACCAATTGCGCCAAGCTGCGTTGCCGTAAACCCGTCATCGATCATCGGTTTTTTGACGACGCCCAGCGTCATCCGCATTACATAATACATGCCATACCCCAGGATCATTGCCGTTACACCTTGAATCCGTGCATTACGAAACATCCTGCCGACAAGTGCCTGATCCTGGATACGCGGCTGTTCTTTTCCTGTTAAAAACCATTTGAACATACTCCCATCTCCCTTTTCATCAAAAATAGCAATGATTATAATTATTTCGAAAATGAGCTGGCTTTCAAAGATTTTTTTTGCTAATATAAACACTGACAATGATTATATTCTGGTTGCTTATTTTTCACAACATCACAAAAAAGTATTCATAATCTCATCTTCTTATACTCATTATATGATTCAAACAAGGCACAAACCTCTGAAATCTTGCTCATTTTTTTTGAAGTTCATTGAAATACTTTAAAATTTTGCTTTTTTCGACTTATCGCAAATTTCAGAAACATGGAGTATTAGAGGAGGCAACATCCATGGCAAAATACACATTTCCCGATACAGATCAAACCATATTTGAACTGCACACTCAGCCAAAGCTTGACTATCTGCAGCACCACACATCTGACCTAACCGTTCTGCCGCAAGGATTGCATGCCCACCAAGAACTGGCAGAAATCGTTTTTGTTGAAAGCGGCCACAGCAAATGCATGATCGAAAACCATTCTTACTCGATTCAGGAAGGTGACCTATTGCTGATCAGTAACGGCATTCTTCACAGCACCAATATCAGCAATGACACAACCCTCCAAACATACCTTATTGGCATTAAAAACCTACACTTAAAGGGATTAAACCGCGGTGAACTTTTACCAAAAAAACTCCGCCCCGTCATTTCAGCAAGGGATTTATCCCCTTACATTAAGCAGTCCTTCACCCTGCTTGAAGGATTTGCCAATCATTCATACCGTAAAAACATCGCCGAAGCGGCCAATCATACGCTGCAGGGACTGCTTGCCCTCGTCTACGAGCTCGTACAAAGCAGCCGGGATACCTTGCAGGGACAAGACTACAACCTCGGTCTGCGAATCAAAGAATACATCGACGAGCATTACCTCGAAGACATCAAGCTTGCTACCATTGCCGATGCACTACATGTCAATGCGTATTATCTCTCCCATACCTTCAAGAAAATCCTCGGCTATTCCCCTATCCAATATATTATCCAGCGCCGGCTAGGTGAAGCCCAAAACCTGCTACTAACCACGGATCTGACAATAACAGAAATCGCGCTTCGCTGTGGTTACAACAACTCAAACTATTTCCAGGTAGTTTTTAATAATATGGTAGGCATGCCACCAGGGAAATACCGCAAAAGTTGGCGAGGCTAAACTCAAAAACAAAACACATTCTTTAATATCAATTGACAAGATGATCAAAAAATGTTATTTTATATTCATAAAAGAACCATAATATTATCACAACATTATCAAACAACACCTATCAGAGCTATTCTCAAGGATTAAAGAACTGCACAGCTTTCTGCATTTCTTTTTTCATAAAATAAACTGCAAAGGAGATTTTACTATGTCCCATACAGAAGAAACTGCATTTTCTATTATATCCTTGGCCGGGGACGGCAGAGCCGCTCTTACTAAAGCCTTGAAATCGGCCAGAAAAGGGGATTTCGGTCAGGCAGAAGAATATGTCCACGAAGCCGACGAACAGCTCCTTAAAGCTCATCGCTTACAGACAGAAGAACTTCTAAAAAAAGAAGCGGATGGTACACTGAAGGATCCGTTCAACGTGCTTATCGCCCATGCTCAGGATTACGTCATGACTGGCATGGTCATGAAGGAAATGACCTCTGAGATCATCAACCTTTACACGCAGATCCGTGCAAAATAAAAGTACATAAATGAGGCACCGTAGGAATTGCATGCTGCCAAGCAGATAGGGAGCAGCACCTACCGGTGCCTCTTTTGTTTTGCTTGGCAGCAAACCCCTTTCATTGTTTTGTCTTAATCCCGCGCTGCCCGCTCAGCGCTCTTCGACATGAGCACGAGCCCATGATTTGCGGTACCGACCTGGAGACATCCCCACCATGGTACTGAATACGCGCTGGAAATAATTCGAATTATTGTATCCTGTCTGCAGGGCAATTTCCGTGACCGAAGCCGTGGTATTAATCAGTAACGTCTGCGCTTCACCAATACGGCGGCGAATCACGTACTGCATCGGTGAATAACCAAACACCTCTTTAAAGGTATGGACGAGATAATATTCATTGATCTTAATCGCAGCCGCCATCCGCTGCAAAGTCAACGGCTCAAGATAATGATCATCGATATATTGTTTGATCCGGCCGCCTAAATGATAGGTATCAAAATCCAGCGGCTGCTGATATTTTTTTATGCATTCATCCAGTTTTAGCAACAGGCCTTGCAGTAAATATTCCAAAACCGCCTTTTCTCCACCACACTTGGCAGTAAACAGAAGATCAAAGAACTTATGCAGCAGGGGAAAATCTACATTGCAGTGCAGAACCGGACACATCGGCTGTTCCCCCAAACGGTGGAGTGTCCAATTTTTCAAACCAATACAGTAAGTTGCCGATGCATGGTCCCCTCCAGGGACTTCATCATGCAGAACCCCTGCATCGAAAAAAATAAGATCCCCTTTGCTGGCGTGATATCTTCGATTATCGATATCATAGGTGCCGCTGCCTTCGACAAGAAGTACTATTTCGAGCTGATTTTCATGTTGATGCATTGCCCGTGGCATTTTTGCATTCTCACGCTCAACCTTATATACATAAGCAATTTCCGCTCCCGAAGATCGGTAAAATGAAAATGACATATCCGCATCGCCCACCTTTTGCATTTTTCCAACACTCCTTTTTTGCATGCTTTCCCAACTATACAATCGCAATATTGTATAGTAAATTTATCGCATTTTCAGCAAAGGTTGAAAAACCAAGAACCACACTCGCTGAAAAAAAACAATATACTAGAGGAAAAACACATCGACACCCTTTATAATAAAACATAAGGTCAAAACAAACACATAACATAATAATAACATTACCATTAAATTAGTTATGTTATTATTATATTATCAAAAAAACTGGGCAATTTCCATATGCAGCAACAGAAAATTTATCATTGCCCAAAAATCGAAAGGCGGAATAAAAATGATCAATGTAGGCATTATCGGCATCGGCCGAATTGGCAGAGTCCACGGAGAAAGCATCACGAAATACGTAAAAAATGCTCGAGTAAAAGCCGTAGCAGATCCTTTTTTAAATGAAGACGGGAAAGCCTGGGCTTCTTCACTTGGCATAACTGAAACCTATACCGATTATAAGAAGATTCTGGCTGACAAGGACATTGAAGCTGTATTGATCTGTGCTTCAACCGATCAGCATTCGCCTATTTCCATAGAAGCACTGGCAGCCGGAAAACATGTTTTTTGCGAAAAACCAATCGATCACGATGTCGAAAAGATCAAAACTGTACAAGCTGCCGTCAAAGCATCCGGCAAAAAATATCAGGTCGGGTTCAATCGTCGCTTTGACCATAACTTTGAAGCCCTGCAAAAAGCTGTTGCTGCTGGCAAGATCGGCAAACAACAAATTATAAAAATCACGTCGCGCGATCCAGAACCGCCACCTATTGATTATGTCAAAATTTCCGGCGGCATCTTCCTTGACATGACGATTCACGATTTCGATATGGTTCGCTATCTATCTGGTGCGGAAGTTGAAGAAGTCTACGCTGCCGGTTCCGTTACCGTCGATCCAGCTATCGGCACAGCAGGCGATGTTGATACAGCGATCATCACCTTGAAACTCGATAACGGGGCCACTGCCGTCATCGACAATTGTCGTCAGGCCTGCTATGGCTATGACCAAAGAGCTGAGGTTTTTGGAACCAACGGTGCCCTGGCTATCGGCAATGACACGACTTCCAGCGCTGTGTTCAGCGGCAAAGACGGTGTTGTCAGCGAAAAACCTCTCTTCTTCTTCCTTGAACGCTATATGCAGGCTTATGCCGCCGAAATCAACGCCTTCGTTGAAGCCATCGTTCAGGATATCCCCACCAAAGTCAATGTACAAGATGGCCTGGAACCTGTATTGATCGGTTTAGCTGCAAAAAAATCTGTTGCGGAGCACCGTCCTGTCACCCTGGCAGAAATCCGTTCGCTCTACAACCTTTAATCCCCCTTGCTACTGCCGTAGCGTAGCACTTAAACAATTCCCCTTATGGGCAGAGTCGTTTTGGCATATACCCAATTAACCGATATCGCGAAAAACAACAGCCCGCTGTATTAAATACAGCGAGCTGTTGTTTTTATTTTTCCTTGTAATTTCTTTTATAAAAAAATACTCATCATGCAAAACGATGCCAGAATCCAATCTGAAGGCAGCCTCACGTATTCCCCCAAACACGAAATACAAATGCCGCCCTGCCGGAAAATAAAAAAGTGGCGAACTGTATGAGGGTACAGTTCGCCAAAACATATATCGCAACTGCCAACGCAGTTGAACCCGATGGTACGATCCGCAAGGCTGCTGCGGATATTTTCATCCCCCGAAAGACATCTTTCTAGGTTATCTTTAATTATAACAAAAAAATCACTCGTTGAACTCCAAAATCTTGACGTTTTTTCTCTTTATTTTACGCAAATTGCGCAAAATATTCAACAATCTTGCTATTTACTCGAAGTCAAGCACTTCTCCCTCCCTTTAATAAAATTACAGAACTGTATTTTTAACTATTTAATAATAAAAAACGGCAGAAGATTTCTCCTGCCGCAAAGCTAATAAGTGATATATTCTTACCCCCTGGCAATTCGCCTCCCCTTAAGCTGTCTGGCACATATGACCACCAGGAAATCAACGCCATCCAGACAACTAGCTGTGCGTTGTCAAATACACGCCAATAAAAATCGCCAGGGCCCCAGCCAGCTCAGTCACGCCTAAGCTCTCACCAAACAACAGGCTGCCGCCCAACATCCCAACTAAAGGGGTGATATTCTGAAAAACGGCAGTAATACTGGGTCCGGCCTTTTTAACGCCGATATTCCAAAACAACATGGCCATAATGCCACCCAGTACAACCGTATAAGCAAAAGCCGCCAACTGGTACAACGCCAAAGGAACAACCGCAAATTCGCCGGTAACCATCCCATAACCACTCGCCACAACAGCTCCCCAAAGGCCGGCCCAGGCAGTAGCTGCCACAGCTGATATATGGCGCATAACACCAAGTCCAACAAAAGAATAGATTGTCCAGGCAATCTGAGCCAGAAAAAACAAGATGTCCCCCCGATTAAAACTCAGATGGCGGATCATATCGATTTGACCATGGCTAACAACCAGCACCGTTCCCAAAAAAGAAATAAAGATTCCCAACCAGGCAAGCAGAGGCAAGCGTTCCCGGATACATATCGTCGAAAAAAAGGCGGTAATGGCCGGCGATGCCGCCGCAATTAAAGTGCAGTTCGCAACCGTCGACAGCGCTAATCCGCTGAATTGCAGGATATTATTCAGGGCAATTCCCGTTATTCCCATGGCCAGTAGCGGCAACCAACAAATCCTCGGCGGAACAAGTTTCTCCTTGCGCAAGCGTAGGAGAAGAAATAGGGTTGCACTGATTAACCAGTAACGCACAGCAGCGATAGTCAGTGGCGACCAGCTGTCGAGCAACCATTTAATACAGAGCGGCTGAATCCCCCAAATCATTGCAGTCAATCCAAGCAGCAGATACGTCTGTCTTTTCTCTTCTTGCTCCATGGTATACTATCTCCCTTTGCCTTCTTGCGCTCAGACCAAACCGGTAACGCTGTAGATTGCCAGACAAATAAACACAACAACCGATTTGAGCAGCGTAAGCACGGCAACATCATAATAGGACTCCTTATGCGTCAGCCCGCAGACCACCATCAATGTGACCAGCGCGCCAGACTGAGGGCCTGTATCGATACATTCTGAGGCCAAGCAAATCATGCGGTGCAGGACTTCCGGTGCCATGCCGATATGCTCGGCCCATGCGAGCCATTCCTGTCCCAGCATACCGAGCGCGATAGTCATTCCACCTGAAGATGATCCCGTAACGCCCGTCATAATATTGGTTGTGATAATCGCCGACATCAGCGGGCCATCACCAAGGCTAAGACCAAGGAGCAGCTCCCTGATAACCGCAAACGCCGGCAATGCGGCAATCACACAACCAAAAGCATAGCCCGAAGCAACATTTAAAATTGCGCTTGCTGAGCCGACAGCTCCACTGTTAATGGGATGCACAAGCCCTCCTTTGAGCGAGAGTCTTTTTCTGCCAATCCAGGCCGCGGCCAGACTGCTCAGAAGCAATGCTGCATTTATGGACCATATTGCCTGTACCTTTTCAACACCACCAGCCAAAAGGGACAGTTTCAAAGGCACAAAACTCTGCAGGCTGTCTCCTGCCCAGTGATAAGCCCAGCTCCACTGAAATGGATTGCTGACCAGCAGGTTGATCACGATGACAAGAATCAGCGGCAAAGAAGCGATCCGCCAATCCGGCAATGCTTCCTTCACCGTTTCCGGTTCATTGCGTGCATGCGTGCCATAGCCCTCCCCCTTAGCCCTCAAAGTCTTATGGCGCCAGCCGATCCAGCCCCAGGCAATCGCAAAGTACAGCACTGCACCAATCAGTCCCAGCCAAATTCCCGCCCAAGTCGTAGTGCCAAAGAACGACGTCGGTATAATATTTTGGATCTGCGGCGTCCCGGGCAAGGCCACCATACTGTACGTAAAAATCCCCATCCAGAGCAGCGCCGGCAAAAGGCGCTTAGGTATATCCGCTTCTTTAAACAGAATGGCCGAAAACGGATACATGACGAAGGCAACAACAAAGACACTGAGCCCCCCATACGTCAGAACACCGCAACCTACTAAGACCGCCAGAATTGCTTTATCCTTGCCGAGTTTCGAGACGATTTTTTCTGCCACCGCAGCTGCTAGGCCACCGTCTTCCATAAGTTTGGCAAAAACTGCACCTAAAAGAAATACCGGATAATACGTCTTTATATACTCAGCCGCTTTTGTCATATAAATTTCACTATAAACCGGCATACACGCATGCCCGCTGCCGACAGCTGCCATAACGGCAAAGATCGGAGCAATGAAAATAATTGAATACCCCCGATACGCAAAAAACATCAATAAGACCAGACTAATGGCAATCATTGCAATGCCCATGAAACCACCTCTATTTTTTCAAAAAAAAGCCGCTATCCAAAATAGCAACACCTTGTATTTTGGTAGCAGCTTTTTCTATGCTAAGGCATCCGCCTCAAATTTTATAATCTTCTACAGTTTTGCTTCCTGCCGGATATATTTCCGGGCAATCTGCGCATATTCAAGCGGATTGGCCTTGGCAGGATCCTGCTCGGCTTCGACAATATACCAGCCTTCATAATCGCTCCGATTGATGATATCAAATACCGGCGCAAAATCAACATCCCCATCCCCCGGCACTGTAAACATGCCAGCACGAACCCCATCAAGAAAGCTCATATTTTGGGTCTTTACTTTTTCGACCGTTGCCTTGCGCACATCCTTGAGATGAATGTGCTTGATGCGGGAAATATATTTTTTCAATATGCCAATATAATCTTCCCCGGAGCAGACGAGATGCCCTGTATCAAAGAGCAAGAATACAAGTTCCGGATCTGTCACCTGCATGAGTCGGTCAATTTCCGCTTCGGTCTGGACACCGGTTCCCATGTGATGATGGTAAACCACTTTCATGCCTTTTTCCTGCGCAAGTCGTCCCAGTTTATTGAGACCCTCCGCCAGCTTGTCCCATTCAGCATCCGTGAAATAAGGTTTACCGGCAAAAACCGGCGTATCGATCATCCCCTGCACGCTGTGCCCCTGTTCCGCAACAACGACAACTTTAGCCCCCATTGCATGCAGAAAATCACGATGAACGATAAATTCATCGGCTGTTTCCTGATAGGGTTTCGTCGTCAGAAAAGAGCTGAACCAGGCACTGGCAATCGACATCCCCCGCAGTTTCAGTGCTTTTTTCAGGACTTTGACGTCCCGTGGATATTTGCCGCCAACCTCGCAGCCATTAAACCCGGCCAGGGCCATTTCACTGACACACTGTTCAAATGTATTTTCCTTGCCCAGATCCGGCATATCATCATTTGTCCAACCAATAGGTGCAATCCCTAATGTAATATTTGCCATTTTTCATAACCTCCAAGATGTCATTATTTACCTTTTAGGAAGGACCCCGCCCTCCCTTTTTTCTTTATATTCTCCAAAGCGAAAGATTGGTCTTCTTTAATCTTCTTTGTAAAGCACTTTGCTGCCTATTTGGGATCCGACTATTCCGCCGCATCCGTTGATGTGGCAAAAGCTTGTGCATGCTTGCCATGGCTGCGGAAATCCTTTTCAATTTGTTCGAGTGAACGGCCTCGTGTTTCCGGAACACAATTATAAGAAAAGAGCAATCCCAGTAGTCCGACGCCGGCAAAGATGAAGAACGTGGATGACAGACCAAAGCCCTCCATCATTACGGGGAACGAAAGTCCGACAACAAAATTTGCCAGCCAAAGGCAGAGAACCGCAGCGCCCATGCCCATGCCGCGCAGACGCACCGGGAAAAGTTCAGAAAGCAACAGCCAGGTAATCGGCGACAGAAACCCTTGCTGAAAGAAAAGGAAACTTACCGTCAGACTTAGTACCACAAACGGCAGCGCCGGCGTACCATCAAGAATACTGGAAAAAATACCAATCAGGCAGAGACAGACCATGGTGCCGATCTGGCCGGTCATCAGCAATGGACGGCGACCGTGACGTCCCATCATCCAAATACCAAAGAAGGTCGCTAGAACAGAAATTACGCCATTAGCAATATTGCCAATTAGTGCGGCTTCCGTGCTGAATCCGGATTTCGTCAAAATCTGGGTACCATAATACATGATCGAATTCACTCCGGAAATTTGCTGGCAGACCGCAACGCCCATGGCAATAAATACGATACGGCGCACCCATGGCGTCGCCAGGTCACTGAGCGTTGTCTTGCCAGCGGTTTCCTGGGCAATATTATCCTGAATTTCATTGAGTTCGGCAATTGCCCGGCGTTCATCGCGGGCTTTGGTCAAGACTTCCATGGCCTCACTGACCCGCCCCTGCATAACGAGCCATCTCGGACTTTCCGGCATTACAAGCATTCCAAACCAGAGGACAACGGCTGGCAACGAAGCTATGACGAGCATATAGCGCCAGACATGGGCTGTTTCGCCAAATACGACACCAATGATCGCATTGAGAACAAACGCACATAACTGCCCGGTGACAATCATGAGCTCATTCTGGGTAACCATCTGCCCTCGGTTTTCTGCCGGGGACATTTCTGCCAGATAGGCTGGCACGGTTACCGACGCCCCCCCAACTGCAAGACCGAGAATAAATCGGAACCCGACCAGAACTTCTGCCGTCGGTGCCAGAGAGCAACCAACCGCCGCGAAGAAAAAGATCCCGGCGAGCATGAGCAGCACTTTGCGGCGCCCTTTGGCATCGGCGATGCGTCCGCCTAAAAAGGAACCAATCGCTGCCCCAAAGAGCAGTCCGCTGGCAACAAGCCCCTCCATAAATGGTGTGAGATTGAGCTGATCCGGTCTTGCCATAAAGCCCAGAGCCCCGTTGACCACTCCTGTATCATAACCAAAAAGAAGTCCGCCGAACGTTGAAATAATCGTAACTTTTTTCAAAAATTGCTTAGGTGTTTTCTGTCCCATACTATTTCCCCCTCATAATAAAGCCTTAACAGCCTGTAAAATAGTAGTCTCCGAAAATTATCTAAGTGCACTATGAACCCTGGCGGACTTGACAGCCGTCAGGCTTGTTTGTAGGAAACCTGTTCTCATTATTGATATTTTTCTGTCTTTTACTCATCTAGGCATGTCAGAGAGAGAATTGCTCTTTATATGTATGCTTTCGCTTGCAATTCCCGCCCTGCTGCCTTTCTACTTCTTGCTCAGTATTTTCGCGCCTCTTCTAAATGTGGCACAAGAACATTCTTGTAAACGTCCTGTACCTTTTTGCTCTTAGAAACTTCTGCTACGCCGACACGCCACCAGGAACCGTAGTTGTGTACCATGGTTTTTGGCAGAACCTTGATATCAATCAGTGTCGACACTGTCTGCTTCTTTGCATCTGCTAACGCAGCCTTCAGTTCCTCCACCGTCTTGACGGTGTATGTCTTGCAGCCATACGATGCGGCATTCATCGCAAAATCAACCGGAACAAAGCCGCCATCGAGTTTACCCGTCATTTCATTGCGGAAACGGAACTCCGTACCAAAACTTCCCTGTCCATGCCCGATCTGTAGATTATTGATGCAGCCAAACGTCATGTTGTCAAACAGGATAACATTGATTTTCTTCTTTTCCTGGATTGAAGTCGGCAATTCCGAATGAAGCATCATGTAGGCACCATCGCCCAGGAAAGTGTATACCTCTCGCTCTGGTTCCGCCATTTTGACCCCCAGGGCTGCATTGACCTCATACCCCATGCAGGAAAATCCATATTCTACATGATAGCCATTTGGCGATTTCACCCGCCAGGCCCGCTGCAAATCCCCCGGCAGGCTCCCCGAGGCCCCGACAACAACGGCGTTTTCATCAATGCATTCATTGAGAACTCCCATTGCCCGTGACTGCGTCATACAGGATCCTGTCAATTTCTGGAACTCGGCAAATACCGCCTCCCGATCGAGAGCATCATTAATTTCAGGAACAAAATCCGCCCCGGTATATTCGACTGCATACACGCGGTCGATTTCCGCATCGTATTTTGCCTTTGCCGCCTGAATCTCACCGGTATAACCAGTCTTCCAGCCCGTTTTTACGAGTGCTGCATCGATTGCTTCTAAGCCTGCTTTGGCATCGGCCACAACCTGCACCGCATCCATTTTGTATGCGTGGAACTCCGAAACATTAATATTAAGGTATTCCACCTCTGGGTTTTGATAGAGCCATTTAGATGAAGTCGTGAAATCTGTGTATCTGGTTCCGATACCGATAACAAGATCGGCTTCCTTGGCAATTACATTTGCTGCCAGTCCGCCAGTCTCACCGATACCGCCAAGGTTCAGTGGATGATTCCAGACAATCCCACCTCGACCGGCCTGTGTTTCTCCAAACGGAATATTATATTTTTCAGCAAACTGCCGGAAGGTCTCAGCAGCTTCCGAGTACTTAACCCCACCACCAAAAATCATGATGGGCTTTTTCTTGCGGGCAATCAATTCAACTGCAGCTTCAACTGCCCGCGGGGAAGGTAACCGACGATCGATATGATGTACGCGTTTTTGAAAGAAATACTCCGGCCAATCATAAGCTTCGCCTTCGACATCCTGCGGCAGGGCAATGCAAACGGCACCAGTATCAGCGGGATCAGTGAGTACCCGCATAGCATTGATGCAGGCCGTCATCAGGATCTCTGGTCGTGTCACACGATCCCAGTATTTGCAAACAGCTTTAAATGAATCGTTGGTACTAATGGAGAGATTCGTGGGCTGCTCCATTTGCTGCAGCACCGGGTCTGGCTGGCGCGATGCATATACATCACCCGGCAGGAACAACACCGGAATGCAGTTTGCTGTAGCCGTGGCTGCCGCCGTAACCATATTCGCTGCCCCCGGTCCGACCGACGACGTGCAGGCATAGATCTGCTTGCGGAATTTTTGTTTGGCATATCCCATAGCTGCATGGGCCATCCCCTGCTCATTACGGCCCTGATGGACAATCAATTCTCCCGGGTCCTCTTCCAAAGCCTGCCCAAGGCCAATTACATTACCATGTCCAAAGATCGTAAAGATCCCCTTAAACATGCGATTTTCGCAGCCATCAAATTCGATATACTGCTTATTGAGAAATTTGACAAGTGCCTGTGCCACCGTGAGTCTGATAGTTTTTCCCATCGTATCTGTCACCCTTTCATTTTGCATTCCCACCAAAGGCGGTGCGCTCATTCCAACTTTTATTTATCTTCCGGCCAGATCTTTACTTCCGGATCAAGCAGCCATACATGTGCCGGATCATCTGTGCGTGTTTTTTGCCATGGATCCCCCGGCAAATGGCGTATCATCCAGCTGTACCACATCGCATACCCCGGCGCAGTTACCTGCGGATGGCTGTCTCCGCCCGGGATCGCCGACCAGCTGTTATGCTGGATTTTGTAAACATCCTCGCCGACAAACGAAGCACCAAATCCCTGGGGTTTATTGAATTTATACGTATAAACTTCCGGCTGCGGATGCGTATGCGGGATGTAACCGGACCATCGTCCCGGTCGGTTAATCACTTCGCCATTGACCATATTAGAATATGGTGCGTTTTCATAATCAAAGATCGTTCGCACCGTTCGCTCAGCGGTTCCCTTCCAAGCACCGGCACCAAACTGATCGCACTTTACATCCTCCGGCCGATAGAATTTCGGGGGAAAAGCAGTAGTGTTTTCTGTTTTTTGGATCAGAAGCTGTGCCGGCCCCTCCGCTTTTACCATAACCTTTGTTTTTGCTGGCACATGGAGACAATACGGGTTTTCATCAAACAGCGACTGGCGCTGCATTTTTTCGTTCTTGTCCTCCCATTGAACGGCAACACAGCCTTCTAGAATGACCAATGCAGTTTCTTTATGTTCATCGAAAAAAACGAGTTCTTCGCCCCGCGTCATGACTTGATATCCAATATCCATGCGCATATCACTTTCACATGAAGTCATTGCATTATAGCCGTGTTGCAGTTCGCCTAATTTGCCAAACTTCATATCCGATCTCTCCAATCCAGTTTCGTGATAACCTGCTCTGCTTGGTGTTCTTTAATAAAGGCATCGATTGCGTTCACCGGCTGCATTGCATTTGAACAGCTATGGCTGGCTACGACCATGGCCGCATGAGCAGTACCATATCTAAGAGCCTCATCAACCCTCCAGCCTTCAAGCAGGCCGTAAATAAAGGCCGAAGCATACGCATCACCGCCACCAAAGGACTTGAGCAGCTTGATATTATAGGATTCCACTTTGAACGCCTGTTGATCAGCCGTATATGCAATGGAGCCCTTCTTGCCGTGCTTAATGATGACCACCTGGTTGCCCATAGCAATATATTTTTCTGCCAATTCATGGTCCAAAACAGTATTCTCTGTTGGTAGATTTTCCATCAGTTCAAATTCTTCCCGCGAACCAATCACGATATCACTCATGCTGCCGACAAGAGAATAATACACGGCAATTTCCTCTTTTGATTTCCAGGTATAGGGGCGATAGTCGATATCAAAAATAACTTTAACGCCATGTTTTTTTGCATACTGTACGGCCAGCAGGCAAGCCTCGCGCGACGGGCTAATAGCCAGTGCCGTCCCGGAAACCAGTAGAATTTTGCTACCGGCAATATATTCTTCCGATACATCCTGCGGTGCAATCTGCAAATCGGCAACGCCGTTACGGTACATAAGAATCTGACTATCGGTTGGACTTGATATTTCGGTGAAGGTCAGCCCCATATTCTCACCGTTCTTAGCTCGTACCATTTGCGAAATATCAATCTGATGCGTGGAAAAATAGTTTTCAACGAAGGTTCCAAACTGGTCATCTGAAACACAGCCAATAAAGCCGACTTTTTTGCCAAGCTTGCTAACACCGACAGCAATATTCCCTGGAGATCCCCCAAGGTACATGGAAAAAGTCTCTACCTTATCCAAGGTGCGGTTCAGTTCGTTCGGGTTAAAGTCGATGGCCACGCGTCCAATCAGTACGAGATCCCTTGTTTTATTCTTGTCAAAATCAATCACTGCCATAAAATTTGCCTCCTTATGCTCTGCCTTTCAATCCGAAAATAAGCATATGCTCTTCAATATTTTCGCAGGTCGCTTCTACTGCGGCCCGGCTGAAATCAAAATAATTTGCGTCCGGTTTTTCCTTGCCTACCTTCTTGATTCGCGCCGCCACACTGTCATAAGACGCGGTTGCGATATTGATCTTCTTTATTCCATTTGCCAAACAATTTTGAAAATCCTCTTTTGTCAGGCCAGTGCCGCCATGAAGAACCAACGGGCACTTGACCACCTCTGCAATTTCCTTCAAACGGTCTATGCGCAGCTCAGGTTGCGTCGAATAATTCCCATGAGCCGTGCCAATGGCAACAGCAAGGGCATCTACACCAGTTGCTTCCGCAAAATATTTTGCCTCTTCTGCCGTCGTCAGACAGATTTCTACACTCTTGTAATTACCTTCAGCTCCGCCGACCCGGCCGATTTCAGCTTCTAATGCAGCTCCATATTTGTCCGCCAAAGCTTTCACTGCTTTTGTTTTTTCTATATTCTCCGCCAGCGGGTATTTCGAACCATCGAACATCACCGACGTGAAACCAACATCAAGCGCCAGTTTTATGGTTTCCATCGTTGCACCATGGTCGAGATGAACCGCCGTCGGCACCTTGCTTTCTTTGGCCGCTGCCACCATCATCGGTCCGAGAATAGCCAATGGTGAGTACGGCAATCGCCCTTCCGCAATCTGCATAATCAGCGGTGCCTTGAGTTGCTCTGCTGCCCGTATCGCTCCAATGGCCATTTCCATATTCGAAACATTGAAGGAACCAACCGCATACGCCTGATCCTCTATCTTACTTAAAAGGTCTGTTAATTTTACAAGTGGCATACTGTTCTCTCCTTAAAAGGGATATCAAAATAACTTTTGATAAATCCCGATGATCTGTTCTTTATTCGGAACACGGAAGGTATTCTGGGGGCTGCCACTGTCAAGCGCATCCTCGGCCATTTTATCAAGCTGGCTCATAAAGTCTTCTTTTTTAACGCCAAGCTCTGTCATCGTTGGAATCTCAAGTTCCTTGCAGAAACGGCTTACTTCACTAACCATCGCTGCCGCGGCAACCGCATCCGTTGTTTTTTCATCCGCAACGCCCATAATCCGGCCGATTTTTGCAAATCGAGCCGTATTTTCCGCAATCGCAAACTCCAGGCAGGCTGGCAGTAATACGGCATTTGATACACCATGCGCAATATGGAATAAGGCTCCAATCGGGCGGCTCATCCCATGAACGAGCGTAACCGAAGCATTATTGAAGGCAATCCCCGCTTCATGTGAACCGATCGACATTTCCATCCGCGCTACTTCTGCTTTACCATCTTTAAAGCAAATCGGCAAATTCTTATGAATCCGGCGAATTGCCGACAGGGCAAAGATATCGGAAAGAGGCTGCGCCTTGCGGGACGTATACGCCTCAATGGCATGTGTCAGCGCATCAACGCCAGTAGCAGCCGTCACTTTCGGCGGTGCCGTCATCGTGAATATCGGATCGAGCAGTGCCAATGACGGCAGAATCGACGGGCCAGCCAGCAGCATCTTAACGTTATTGACCGTATCAGCGATGATAGTAAACTTTGTCGCTTCCGACCCTGTCCCTGCTGTCGTCGGAATCGCAACGAGATATGGCACTTCAACATCAATCGTTTTATGGAGATAATCTGATATCTTCCCCGGGCTGTTGGCCATAAAGCCAATAGCCTTAGCTGTATCAATCGGACTGCCGCCACCAAGGGCAATAAGAAAATCACACTTCTGCTCTTTATACATCGCCACTCCACCGTCAACGATTTTATCCGTCGGCTCACTGTTTGCTCCATCGTAAACAGCATATGCGATTGAAACTTTATCCAATACATTGGTGACTTTCTCAACATTGCCAAACTGGACCATGAACTTGTCCGTTACAATCAATGCTTTTTTCCCTTTTTCCTGAATGTGTTGCCCTAATTCCTGAATCGAACCCTGTCCTGACAGAATTTTTTGTGGAACCAAAAATATATTTCCCATAATGTCGCCCCTTAGTGTTGAGTATATTTTGTTTTATTTTTGATAACATTATGATTACCTTACGGTTATAATTTAATATATTATGTTTCTTTTGTCAATACCTTTGCATTATTTTTCTGAATCTATCCAATCTTCTTTTTGTTAGCCGGGAACAAGCACAGAAATCATTGAATTTATCCCGTCTTTGCTTAGAGGGAAGAAAACCCTTCTGTCATTGCACCATAGCCAATTTTAGAATTCCCCTATTTGTTTTTTAGCACTTTTTCACAAATAGCGTATAATTAAAACAACATATACTCAACATATTATTGTTTTTTTAGATATATTATGATAAACTTATTAAAATCTATAAAGAAATGAGGGGTGAATATGAAAATCAATCGTATTCATAAAATCCAAGAAATATTAGAGGATAACCAAAGTGTTTCCATCAACCGTCTCTGCGACATCTTCAATGTTTCTAAAAATACGATCCGCCGCGATATCGCCGAACTCGAAAAACGTGATCTCATTAAAAAAGTCTATGGGGGCATCATGCTGAAGCCAACAACGACTGCACCGGAACCCTTTGCTTCCCGTGAAATCAAGAATTCCCCGCAGAAAAAGCAGATTGCCCGCTTAGCGGCTGAACTCGTTTCCGACGGAGAAGTCATCTATATTGACTCCGGCACAACAACAATGCATATGATTCCTTATCTGGCAGAAAAGAACAACATCACCATTGTGACGGCGAGCCTAAATGTCATCAATGCCGCAACCGCGTACAATCAATTTAATGTTATCTCAACTGGCGGTACACTTTATCTTCCTTCAAAAGCTTTTGTCGGTACAAGTGTCCTCAACTGCCTTAAAAACTACAACATCTCCAAGGCTTTTCTCGCCTCAACCGGTATATCGCTGGAAAAAGGAGTAACGAATGCCGCTCCCTTGGAATACGAAATCAAGCAGTACCTCGTACAAAAATGCAGCATCAAGATTCTACTGGCGGATTCCTCCAAAATTGATAAAGCTTCCCTGATGACGTATTGCCAGTTGAAAGACATCAGCTGCCTCATCATTGACAAAGAACCGCCAGCCAATTATCTGGCATACCTCAAGGAAAACAACATTCGCTTGCTGACAACATCCTTACATGAACCTTCGTAAAAATAGCCGCTAGCAAAAAAGCAAGCCTTCACTTGCATTGCCGCGCTAAAATCAGACCAGCGCACAGCAGCCTCTTGCTGCTGCATTTCATCTACCGAAATTGGCTTTATTCTCTATATTCTGCCGCAATCAGCAAACCTGACGAGAGTCGTTATTGCGACGATCATTATAATTATGCCGGCGATAACAACCGTCTTATTGCCGAATATTCATAACCACCAAGACCTTGCACCTCTTCTTGTGCGATTGGAAACTCGACGCTGCAGCTGCATCTTGCCATAAAAAATGACCTCCCAAAGTTAGATTTATTGCGTCTAACTTTGGGAGGTCATTTTAATTTATTTTTACAGCATTCCTTTTTATTTGCTTATACTCTAAACTTGTGAATCGCTTCTTGCAGGGTTTGGGCCATCTGCGCCAAGGATTCACTTGCCCGTGAAATCTCATGGAGAGATGCCGTCTGTTCTTCTGTTGCCGCCGATACCGTCTGTGATTCCCCCGCTACACTGCGGCTCATAGCATTAATCTCCTGCACCGCCCGGACAATTGCCTGCGAACTGCCCACCATGTGGGAAATATTTTCTTCCACTGCTGAAGACTGCGCAGCTACAGCGGCAACCATCGAATCGATGATCTTGAAGGATTCCCCGGCCGCATCTACCGCTTTGCTGCCAGTCTTCACCTGTTTCGTCCCTTCGGACATAGAATCGACTGCGTTTTGTGTATCCCCCTGTATCTGCGCAATCAGTTCTCCGATCTGTTTCGCGGCTGACTGGGATTGTTCTGCCAGCTTCCTTACCTCTTCCGCTACGACAGCAAAGCCCCGGCCATGTTCCCCCGCACGAGCCGCCTCTATCGCCGCATTTAATGCCAGCAGATTCGTCTGCCCGGCAATATTGCCAATGGTATCAACAATTGTGCCAATTTTTTGTGACTGCTCGCCCAGGGCTGCGATAACGCTCATAGCCCGGTCAACCGCCTGCTCAATCAGCGACATCTGGGCCACAGCACCGACAACATTTGCCCCGCCCTCATGGGCTGCCGCCGTAGCGGCCTTAACCTGTTCAGCAGAAGACCTAATTGTCGTCGTCACGGTTTCCATGTCCTTCGACATCGAATCCACTTTATTATGGGCCATATCAACCGATACCAGCTGCTTATTGCAGGACTCCGCCACCGAGGTGATTGAGTCGGCAACCTGCGAGCTGGCCGTTGATGACTGTTCCGCCGTAGCCGTCAATTCCTCGGACGCTGAAGCCACATATTCCGCTGAGGTTGTGATTTCTCGCAGTAAATCCCTGACATTTTTCTGCAACGAAGCCAGCGCTGTAACCATTACGCCAAATTCATCGCTGCGTTTCATGAACGCCTCCGGAATATCCCCGGTAAAATCGCCCCGGGCAAACTGATCGAGTTTTTCCGTGGTGAAGACAATTGGTGCCGCAAATTTCTGCCCGATAAATCTAGCAGCAATAATAAACAAAATCAAAATCAGCGTCACATACAGCGTCATTTTAATTAGTCCGCTGCGTAGATTGTCCGCGGCCAGCTCCTGCTGCTGTGCAACCTTGGAATCGATATAGTCTGTCCACATGCCGGTCCCAATAACCCAGCCATATGGTTTAAAGGCCACCGAATACGTGCGCTTAGGCAAGGGTGTAGTCTCATTTGGTTTGGCAAACATATAATTTGCATATCCGCCACCCTCCTGCCGGCCCGCTTCAATGATCGCTTTAATAAAATACACCCCATCCGGGTCCTGTAAATTGATGCGCGATTTCCCCTCAATATCGCGGCCGAGCAAGGCGACATTTACCCCTTCATAGGTATCAATCCAAAAATATCCCTTGCCGTCGTCATAGCGCAGATCCCGCACATAATCTGCGGCCCGCTTTCTGGCCTCTGCCTCGGTAAGTTTTCCCTCGAGCTGTTCACGGTGAATTTTGTCGATCATGGTGACAACGGCTTCCACCTGTACTTTCAGCTCACGATCCGAATTTTCCACCAGTGATTCGCGATAATTTTCAATTTGACGATTGTTTTCATCGACCATATTGTACACAAATAACCCACTGACCAGCACGGCGGTAAAGACGGACACACATGCAATAACAAGAATAAGCTGCAATTTTATTGATTTCATTTCTTCCACCTCACGCTATTTATCTGCAAATCCAACGAATTTAAGCCTGTATTTGTTTCAATTATACTAAAATTTACCGTATTTTTCAACAATAAATACTATTTAAAATTATCCGACGTTATTTTATTCACTTATAAAAACACAATAAGTCTTGGGGCGCATTTTGCCCCGGACTTATTGTTTGTTTTTAGTTCTTATCAGCCTGTATCAAGCAAAGAGCAGTCGCCCACCATGGTAGACCAGATAGGTCAGCAGCCAGGCAATAGAAAATTGAAAACCCGCACTCATCACGGGCCAGCTCCAGCTGCCGCTTTCTCGCTTTATCGTGGCCAAGGTAGCTGCACAGGGCACGTAGAGCAAGCAAAAGACCATCAGCGCATAGGCATTGATGGCATCAAAACCGCTCGCCCCCAAAATCCCCATCAGCGTTCCCATTCCCTCGGCGGAATTTAGGCTGGGAATCCCAAACAGGACGGCGCAGCTTGAAACAACAACTTCCTTAGCTGATATGCCGGCGATCAAGGCAGCTACAATCTGCCAGTAGCCAAGTCCCAGCGGCTCAAATACCGGAACAACCAGTCTCCCGAGCCAGGCCCCGAAACTGTCACTCATCGCCGTGGTATAACCCGCCGGCCCAAAATTGAGCAGCGCCCACATGATGACGGATGCAACAAAAATCGTTGTCCCGGCCTTGGTCAAATAATCACGCACCTTTTCCCAGACAGAAATAAAAATCGTCCGCATACTTGGCGATTTATATTCCGGCAATTCTATCAACAGCGTATTCATAGCGGCCTGCCGGTCAAAAAAATGCAACACATAGGCTGTCAGCACGGCCACAGCCAGGCCAATGACATACATGGAATAGGCCGCCAGCATCGCATATTGGGCAAAGAACATACTGGAAAAAAGGACGTAGATCGGCAAACGGGCACTGCAGGACATGAACGGCGTCACCAGCATGGTCTTATAACGATCACGCTTGTCCTCCAACACTCTCGACGCCATAATTGCCGGAACCGTACAGCCAAACCCGAGCACCATCGGAATAAATGCCCGTCCCGAGAGCCCCAGCCGAGACATCATTCCATCCATTACAAACGCCACCCGGGCAATATAGCCACTGTCTTCCAAAAAGGCCAGAGCCAAAAACAAAATAAAGATATTCGGCAGAAACGTCACAATGGCCCCGACCCCGGCAATAATGCCGTTGACGACCAACGATATCAACAATTCACTTACTGACATCGCCTGCAATCCTGCTGTAACGGCTTGGGAAAAAACATCCACCCCCTGTTGAAAATACGACTTGATCAGGTCGCCTATAAGAAAGGTCAGCGAAAATACCGCCGCCATAATAACCAGAAAAATCGGCAGGCCCAGCCATCGGTGCGTCAAAATTGCATCCACGCGATTTGTCACCTCAGCCCGCTCTTCCTTATTTACGACAACCTCATTCATAATTTCATCAATAAAATCAAATTTTTCATTGATAATTTCTTTTTCATAACTGCGGTCCATTACCTCCGGCAAATCGAGGGGATATTTTGCACAAACCTCCCGATCCTGCTCAAGCTCCTTAATTGCCAGCCAGCGGTAATTTTTCAATCCGGGATACTGTTGCTGCAATGCCTCAACAATGCGGTCAATCTTGTCTTCGATCTGATCACTGTAAACCATTACATACTCCTGATGATGATCATGACAATGGCAGGATCTCTTGCCCCGGTGATGGTTGTGAATGAGCGGTCCCTGCAACTCCAAATCCCGATGATGAGCCGCAGCATGAATCAAGATGCTCATCCCGGTTTTTTTCCTCGCCGAAACCGGGATAACTGGAATACCCAGCATTTCCGGCAGCCGGTGCAAATCGATCTCCATACCGCGTTTTTCAACAATATCCATCATATTAAGCGCCAGAACAACCGGCTTTCCCAGTTCCAGTAGCTGCAAGGTTAAATAGAGATTGCGCTCCAGCGATGATGCGTCGGCAACATCAATGATTACATCGACTTCATCGCTAAGGATATATTCCCTTGACACCTGTTCTTCCATTGTATAGGACGTCAGGCTATAGGTTCCCGGTAAATCCACCAGCCTGTAATTATGATTATGAAAGCGCATGGCACCTTCCTTTTTTTCAACCGTCACCCCTGGCCAATTTGCCACCTTCAAGTTTGCCCCGGTGTAGGCATTAAAGAGCGTTGTCTTGCCGCAATTAGGATTGCCGACAAAGCCTATTGTTATCCCGTCCTTCATGTCTCCACCTTCCTAACCTTCACATTTTCAGCAATGCCGCTGCCAATGGCAAACCGCGTCCCTCGGACAAAGATGACCATGGCCCCATGCGTTTTTTTATTTAATACCTTTATTTTTGTCCCGTTGATAATCCCCAACGCATCTAGTCGCCGCTCAAGCGCGCGCGGCAGATAGACCTCCTCCACCAGGTACGTGACATTTATTTCTGCATCCTGTAAAATCATCTTTTCCTCCGTCATCTTTGGTGTTCCCCTTATTATATCAAATGACCGCTGTACAGCAAGTTAAATGTAAGATCCCAAACTTATCAACAGTCTATTGTGCACAATCCCAAGTCCCGACAGTACTTATCCACAGAAAGGCACTGCATAACTTTATTCTTTCTGTGGATAAGTGCTTTTTTTATTATAAATAGTTACATTTTTACAGTTGAAAATTTCTTCTTGCAGGAATTCATCTTTTCTGCGAGAATATATATACCCTGTATATTGTTTTTAGATACAACAGCGTAGCATGGAAGGATGGTAATTATGTTGAAATCAAAAAAATGGAAGGCTTTGGCACTTGGGCTGACGGCCCTTGCGGTGACCGGAGCATTGTTTGGCTGCGGATCGGAAAAATCGGCTAAACAAAAAAATGTAAAGATAGGGATCGTTCAGCTCGTTGAGCACAACGCCCTTGATGCCGCCAATAAGGGTTTTGTTGACGGCCTGGCCTCAAAAGGCTATAAGGAAGGCGAAAATGTTGAATTCGATCGGCAGAATGCGCAGGCCGATCAGTCAAATTTGCAAAACATCGCGCAACGCTTTGTCAACAACAAGGTGGACCTGATCTGCGCAATTGCAACTCCGGCAGCCCAGGCAGTTGCCAACTTGACAAAGGAGATTCCTATTACCGCCACAGCCGTGACGGATTATGAACAGGCCAAGCTCGTTGCCAGTAATGATGCCCCTAAGGGCAATGTAACCGGCACAACCGATATGAACCCGGTAAAGGAACAGATTGACCTGCTGCTAAAGCTCGTGCCAAATGCCAAGACAATCGGCACCGTTTACTGCTCGAGTGAAGTCAATTCAGAAACGCAGGTCAAAATGATGAAGGCTTATGCTGAATCGAAGGGCCTGACCGTAATCGAGGCAACGGTCTCTACTGTCAATGACATCCAACAGGCGGCGCAAAGCCTTGTCGGGCGCGTTGATGCAATTTACGAACCAACCGATAATATCATCGCCTCGGCCATGCCTACACTGGTAGCAATCACCAATCCGGCAAAAATCCCGGTAATCTGTGGCGAACCAAACATGGTAAAAGCTGGCGGTTTAGCAACATACGGTGTCGATTATTACAAACTCGGCTTCCAGACCGGTGAAATGGCTGCTGATATTTTAGCCGGCAAAGCCAAGCCTGAAAGCATGCCAATTCAATCCCTGAAGGAAATGTCCCTTACAATCAACGAAACCAATGCCAAACTTCTCGGAATCACAATTCCAGAAGACCTGTTGAAGGATGCCGCTTTAGTAAAATAAACACTTCGGCAAGACCACAGCCGGCGCTTTTGCCGGCTGTTTATATGGTATTTCGTTTCCGACAATTTAGGTTTCCCTCCGGGGAAACCTTTTTTCACTATAATGTATTGCTTGATTTAGGAGGTATTTCCCATGTTGGATTTGATTATTCCCACGATATCCCAAGGGCTGCTTTGGTCCCTGCTCGCACTCGGCGTTTATCTGACCTTTCGCGTTCTCGACATTGCCGACATGACGGTTGAAGGCAGTTTTCCCTTAGGGGCTGCCGTTGCTGCCGGGCTTTTAATCGACGGAGCAAACCCTTTTACCGCCGTATTTGCCGCCGGAATTGCGGGTATGCTGGCCGGCGTTATTACTGGCATCTTACACACAAAACTGAAGATACCAGCACTGCTCGCCGGTATTTTAACTATGTTGGCCCTTTATTCCATCAACCTTCACATCATGGGGAAAGCAAATCTTTCCCTGCTGCGGGTCGATACAATTTTTTCCCTGTTTGACGGCTACGGCCTGACTATGGCTAACGCCATTTTGATCGTCGGCCTGCTCAGCGCTCTTTTGTTTACGTTGCTGATGTACTGGTTTTTTGGTACGGAAATCGGCGCGGCCATCCGGGCTACCGGCTATAACCAGCAGATGATCCGTGCCAACGGCGTGAATACAGATGCGACGATCATTCTCGGCTTGTTGCTCAGCAATGGCCTTGTCGGCGTCTCGGGGGCTCTCGTCGGACAAAGCAATGGTTTTGCTGATGTCGGCATGGGCGTCGGCACGATCGTAATCGGCCTCGCATCGGTCATCATCGGCGAGGTGCTGTTCGGAACCCGCAGCTTTAAAAACTGCCTGATTTCAGTCGTGCTGGGCTCTGTCGTCTATCGAATTGTCATTGCCATTGTCCTGCAGCTTGGCATGCCGCCAAATGATTTAAAACTCTTTACGGCTATACTCGTTGCCCTGGCACTTTCAATGCCGCTTTTCCGCAATAAATGGTCCGCAAAAAAACGGAGGGCTTTATCCTATGCTAAGAATTGAACACATCACCAAAACATTTAATCCCAATACCATCAACGAAAAACGTGCCCTGCAGGATTTCAGCCTGCACTTGGCTCCCGGTGATTTTGTCACCGTCATCGGCGGCAATGGGGCCGGCAAATCCACGATTATGAATTCGATCGCCGGGGCCTTCTTTGTCGATGCCGGGAAAATACTTATTGACGGAATCGATATTACCCGGGAGCCAGAGCACCGCCGCGCCAAATACATTGGTCGTGTCTTTCAGGACCCGATGCTCGGCACCGCTGCCGGCATGATGATTGAAGAAAATCTTGCCATCGCCTCCCGGCGCGGAAAAACACCGACATTGCGCTGGAGCTCCCGTACTGGCGATCATGACCGTTTTATTGAAATGCTAAAGGAACTTGACCTCGGCCTTGAGGACCGACTGACCAGTAAAGTAGGCCTGCTTTCCGGCGGTCAGCGTCAAGCACTGACCCTGCTTATGGCAACGATGGGACAACCCAAGCTGCTCCTGCTCGATGAGCACACGGCTGCCCTTGATCCAAAAACCGCTGATAAGGTACTTCAGCTGACAAATAAAATTGTCACCCGGCAAAACCTGACGACACTGATGATCACGCATAATATGCGCGATGCCCTTCGTTATGGCAACCGTTTGATCATGCTCCATAATGGTCGTCTGCTGATCGATGTCAGCGGCGAAGATAAGCAAAACCTCACCATTCAGGATCTGCTAAAAATGTTTGAACAGGCCAGCGGCGATGCTTTTGCCAATGACAGTATGCTGCTCGCTTAAACGAAAGAAGAACTGCGGTTATGCCGCAGTTCTTCTTTTTTTCGATAAATTCACCGGCTCTATTTTTCCCACAAAAAAAGCACCTGCACAAGGCAGATGCTTTTGTTAACCGGCAACTTCCTATCCTCCCAGGGCGTTTCCACCCAAGTACTTTCGGCCTCTGAATGCTTAACTACTGTGTTCGGTATGGGAACAGGTGGAACCATTCAGGCATCATCACCGGATAT
>JBOFWE010000133.1:0-1446 GCA_051653465.1 Selenomonadaceae bacterium
GTCATCGGTCTTGCTGCTACGCTTTCCCCTGCATCCGTAAGCGAGCGATCCACCACTGCACCCACCGAGTAAAGGAAAAATTTTTTCACAGCGTATTTTTTTGCCAGCATCAACATATGTGACAAGCCCAGAAAGTTAGTTTCACTGTTGTTGAGATAATCGGCATCCATCGGTGATGCCCGTTTCTCAGCCATATGAATCAGGATATCGATATTATAGATCCGAAAAATCTCCTCACATTTCGGGTCCGTAACACTGTAGGGATAAAATTTATGGCCGAGTTTCAGCTCGGCCGTGCTGCCCGAAGAACTGTCATCGATGACAAATACCTCATAACCTTCACGGATAAAGCGCTCGGCGATATGGGATCCCAAAAAGCCATGGCCGCCTGTGATTAATACCCGCTTTCTTCTACTATCATTTCCCATGTTTCCACATCATTTCTCTGGCAACTCTTGATGAATTGCTTTTTAAATACATATGCCCAGCAAGCTAGGACCATATACCCTTATTCGGCTTGACAGCTTTCCATTCCTGCCTCGTTTCAGCAGCTTAAAATTTTTAGGCATAAAGTCCGGTATCATAAAAAAAGCAGGCTGCCACGGGGGCGCCTGCTTCAAATTTACTGTAATTTTTCTTTTAGCAGTTGATTGACAACACCCGGATTGGCTTTGCCCTTGCTCTGCTTCATAACTTGTCCGACCAAGAAACCGATCGATTTTTCGTTGCCGCCTTTATAATCCTCAACCGGTTTAGGATTCGCTGCAATTACCGCATCGACAATCGTTTCAATTGCCTTCGTATCCGTAATCTGCACCAGGCCTTTTTCCTTGACGATTTTTTCCGGCTCATCCCCGCTGGCCCACATTTCCTCAAATACCGTCTTGGCAATTTTGGAGGAGATCGTGCCTTTGCTGATGAGATCGATCAAGGCTGCCAGAGCTTTCGCCTGCACCGGGCTGTCGGTGATCGAAAGTCCTTCTGCATTGAGATTTTTTGACAGATCGCCCATGATCCAGTTGGCAGCCAGTTTGGCATCCGCCCCGGCACCAATCACCGCATCAAAGTATTCTGCAGTCTGGCGCGAGGCTGTAATGACATCGGCATCATAAGATGACAAGCCGCACTGTGTTGTCAGTCGCTCCTTGCGGGCAGCCGGCAATTCCGGCAGGCCCTGGCGATAGGCCTCAATTTCTTCCTCGGTCGTAATGATCGGCACGAGATCCGGTTCCGGCAGATAGCGATAGTCATGCGCCGCTTCCTTCGTCCGCATCGACAGGGTAATGCCCTTGGCATCATCCCAGGTACGGGTTTCCTGAACAATATGCCCGCCATCGTCGAGTATTTCCTGCTGACGCTCGATTTCGTATTCAAGTGCCCCTTCAATCGCCTTAAAGGAATTGATG
Organism: Selenomonadaceae bacterium; assembly: GCA_051653465.1. Lineage (GTDB taxonomy): Bacteria > Bacillota > Negativicutes > Selenomonadales > Selenomonadaceae. The sequence continues at coordinate 1,407 of JBOFWE010000133.1, forward strand.
TTTTTCATCTCGGCTTTCGTGCCAAGCGCCGTTGTTCCGA
>JBOFWE010000134.1:0-1628 GCA_051653465.1 Selenomonadaceae bacterium
AAAATTGCAGCCTGGCAGCAAGAACTGATTCTCGAAGCACTGGGTATTGTTGTTTATCCTGACTAATTGCTTTGATGTGTGATTTTAAACGCTCAAATTTATAAAACGAATAATATTGTCAACCTTGCAATAATAGACATAGGGACAACCATGTATAAATTTTTACCCTCAGGCGTCTTCACAATAGAGCCATATAGCAGTGGGTCACTTAGTGGGCTTAATTTTTCCATTAAAGATAATATTAATATTGCTCAGTATAAAACATCATATGGTAGCCCATCTTGGCAAGTAAACATAAGGCTGCCATTTATAAGGCACTGTTGCAAAAATGTGGAGGTGATAGGGGTACTACGCCGGAACCCCAGATTTTTCCGTCCGTTCAAATTATCCACGGTTGAGCAGCTTGATCCCGTCCGCCCGCAGTTGACCAACAGGGGAAATATGCCTGTACAAAGTTTGCCGGGTTATCCCAAGTTCCTGGCATAGCGTACTGACCTTTGTTTCTGATTGTCCCATTGATGCCATTGCCAGTCGCAGTTTGACTGGCGTCATTTTATAAGGTCGGCCGCCGTTCCGCCCACGGGCTCTTGCTGATGCCAGACCTGCAGTCGTTCTTTCAGCAATCAGTTCGCGCTCAAACTCCGCCAGTGCGGCAAAGATACCGAAGACAAGCTTGCCAGCGGCCGTTGTTGTGTCGATAGTCGCCCCGTGACCGGTCAGCACTTTCAGACCGGTCCCCCTCGCGGTCAGGTCGTGCACTGTATTAATGAGATGACGAAGATCACGACCGAGGCGGTCCAGCTTCCATACGACCGAGAGCATAAAAAATATTGGGGCAGCGTGAGCTATGCTGCCATCGCTGGTCCCTTCCCGTCACTTTGAAAACCCGGATACCAGCAGACAAATTTATCCTGCAGTTCGTTATTCAAAACGGCGGTCCGGGTCTGTAACAAATAATGAGCCCCTTTTCTGCTCCACTGCATCTGCTGCTTTTTGGCCATTCGTCTGGCGATCACTTCATTGATCGTGGATTCCACAAACGCGGTTGATACCGGCTCTCCGTACCGACGCATTTCGCCGTAGTTTGGGATCATCATCTTATTATTCCGGATGTAGGTATACATTTCATCCAGATGTTTTTGCAGGGATTTCAGGCTAGGATAGCTGAGTTCAGGGTCATCGCAATACATAACGCAATTATCAATATGTTCCAGCGCAGCGACAACATTGCCATGCCAGAGATATCGTTTAATGCTTTCCAGCAGTGCCAGAACTTTACTCCCCGCCTCTGGATCTGATACCAGCAGTCCCCGGGCATATTGCATGAGCACCTTCAGCCTCATGGTGATATGAAACCAGTCCAGCACATGCGTTGACTCAGGGTACATACCGAACTGGAGGTCCCTGAGATTATCCGCGCCGTCGGACAGAAAAAATATCTGCTGGTTGGCCTGCATTCCCTGCGCTGAAAGGTGGGTCATGAGCCTGCGTTCCGGATGACAGTCATCCTTCTGAACAAAACCGAAGCGGCGGGTGTCAGCAGGCGCACCAACGGAAAAAGACTTCCCGGCAATAATTTCAAAATTACGCTTTTTGTCATCCCGATCGCGAACATAACCACCATCTAT
>JBOFWE010000135.1:0-2182 GCA_051653465.1 Selenomonadaceae bacterium
GCTGCGCCGCCAGTTCTTTTTTTAAGGCAATGAGTTCCGTATCGGCCGCATTAGCCCGCTCCACTTTTTTTTGGGTTTCAATATAATCAAGAATATCTGTTCCGGTATCCGTCCCAATTGAACCAGCGGCTGCATACCCCGGCAAAAGCGTAAACAGGGCCAATACTCCCGAACAAATTTTTGTTTTATTTTTCATTTGCAATAAAAATCTCCTGTCATTTAAAATAGCACTATTAACTGTTATATTTTCGCTATTAATCATAAAAATCCTGCTATATATCACTAATATAAAAGAAAGAGGTTTTTTCTGAAACACATCAGAAAAAACCTCTTTCTTTATTTTGCTGCCGTCTGTATACCGTAAAGCTCAATATCCGCTTTTGTCTGGATGTACATTTCGGTTCCTGCTGGCAGATCTATATTGTGCCCTTGCACAAAGGCACCGGTCAGAATTCCTACAGGCCCAAGAATCGCCATGCCGGCAATCGTAGCGCCTGCCGCCATTGCCATCGACTTCATCTCTTTCTTGGCTTCCTCTCCCAGGAAAGTATCCACTTCTGTTCCATCGACGGCGCGCGTTTTCTTAAAGTCAATTTCAATTTCAGCATCGCGCCCGAAATTGCGTGCCGGCACAACCTTGGTCACTGTCCCTTCACCCGGAGCCCCTTTGGCAAAAATCAAGAGTCCATTTTCCGTGACATCCTCGGCGACCTGATATTCGATCTTATCGCCGACCTTCAAGTTCTTGGTATTGACCGGAGTTACCAGACTGATTTTAATCAGGGTATTGGCCGGCACCATAATATGCGACAGCGGAATGGTATTGCCGCCAAAGGCAAATCCCCCCAGTGTTGCAATGCGGCTCTTATATGTACCTTCCTTCGGTGCACCTTCAATCATGACTTCCATATTGGCAATGCGGTCCTTAACCGATGACATACTGACATTATGCGTAATCGCCCACTCAATCGCATTCATCTGTGTAAGGACCGACGGCTGCGTTGTGTTGTCAAACATAGTAGCATAAAGACCGTCGATGCGATCGACCATGCTTGTCGCCGGATGTGTCCCCATATAATCTTTCTCTAATCGGTTGACACGATCCAGGAGTGCCCCCGTCTGCTGCGAGCCATACATAACATCTTCAATGCTTGTGAGCTTTCCCTGTATGGTCGAAGCGTCTGCTGCCTCAGCCGCCAAGGCCGTACCGGCAGAGGACACCATAAACACCAAGCTGAGCATTACTGCCATTATTTTTTTTAAAACCATTATAATCCTCCTTTTAAAAAACGGTTATTAAATCCTCACATCAATCTGCGCCGAGACACCTACACCCTGAACCCTTGAAAAATTCGTCGGGTTTTTACTGTCAATCGGAATCAGCGCCTTTACCCGGAAACTGTTTCCATTGAAATCGCCTTCTATCTGCAATACAGCTTTTGTCTGATCCACCAGTGTCTGCGGGCCCGAGACCTGGGCTGCGCCGGCATAGGTTCCCGTACCTACCGTAATGACCGGTACAACCTTCGTTGCGTAATCTGAGCTCACACCATTTTTCGCCGTCAAGGTATTGATAAAGTTATTCAGCGGACCGGCAAACTGATCCACCAGAATTGCAATACCGCCAACCTTTAATACACCGCCAAGACTTCCCAGGCTAAAAGCCTGCGTGGTCTGCATTGCTGCTGTTGAGACAATGCTCAGTGACAAAAGCGATGCGATACACAATTTCTTCCATTTCATAATTGCAGCCTCCCTGTCGCTATGCGAATCAATAACATACACTGTTTATTATTGTTCGCCAAAAAAGCACGAAACCCTTTTCCTAATAAAATTTCTAGCAAAAAGAAAAAAGCTTCTGCCGAAGCAGAAGCTTTTTAAATTGCTTTTCCTTATGATTTTAAGATCAGAAGAAGAAGTCAACGTTTGCGAAGAATTTGGAAGCATCTTTATCTGTGTTGTTGACAGCGTCGATGTCTTTACCATCAAAGTAGATGAGTGTGCCGACAATATTCTTGTCAAACGTATAAGTTGTGCCGATTTCATAGCCCTTCTGGCCGATGCTTACGCCATCCCAAGTCGGAGCAATTGTTGCAGTTGCGCCGAGGTAACGGTATGCAGCATAAACGCCGAACGAACCCGGGTTAGCAGCTGTTGCACCTTTATAGTTGAACTGTACGCT
>JBOFWE010000136.1:0-6897 GCA_051653465.1 Selenomonadaceae bacterium
GAAGTATAAGTAAAAGCATAGTGAAAGAGGATGTAGTTTTATGGCGCGAAAATCAAGTGCAGATATGGAAAAGACAAAACAGGTACTGCTTGAAGAAGGGGTGGCCCTGTTACAAGAACGTGGTTATCATGCGACGGGGATTCAGGAGATTGCCACGAGTGCCAATATTCCAAAGGGTTCCTTTTATAATTATTTTGCCAGCAAGGAGGAATTTGCGGCAGCTGTCATCCGTCATTATGCCCAGACGAGTCTTTGTTCCTGGCAGGAGTCTTTAAACCAGGCAGCGGCTCAATATGAACCAGGAGAAGTTCTATACCAGACCTTTTTGGCAGCAACGGAAAAATATCGTTGCAGTGAACAGAAGAAGGGCTGTCTGCTCGGGACCTTAGCGGCTGAAATCAGTGAAGCCAGCGAAGAGTGCCGGCAGGCATTGCAGGCATCGATTGCAAACTTTATTAAGATCCTGGCAGAGCATTTGGCGCGGGGACAGGCCAGTGGCGCTGTGCGCCGGGAGATGGAGCCCCCGCTGCTGGCGACTATTGTCTGGGATGTGTGGCAGGGAAGTCTGCTGCGAATGAAGGTGGAAAAATCGGTGGCGCCGGTACAGGCAGATCTCGATGTGCTGTTTCACCAGCTGCTGCGCCCCTGAGTCAGGGGAAGAAATGACACGAAGTTCTCGTGTCATCATTTAAAATACGAATGGTCACTTAAAAATAAAGATAAGGGAGAGAATATGTATGATGAAGAAAAAAGTATTGATGGTGGTTACAAATGTAAATACGATGGGAAAAGATCATCCCACCGGGTTATGGCTGGAAGAATTTGCCGTGCCGTATCTGGCCCTGCTTGCAGCCGGTTATGACGTTACGGTGGCAAGTCCCCTCGGCGGCAAGACGCCGCTTGATCCCAACAGCGTGCAAGGTGAAATTTTGCCGCAGTGGCAGGATGCCGCGAAAAGACTGGAGGCGACCGAGGTTTTGTCTGCCCTTGACCGCCATGCCTATACCGGGGTGATTTTGCCGGGGGGGCATGGGCCGATGTTTGACCTGGCAAGCGATGAGACACTCGCTTCGCTCTTGACCGAATACATGGAACAAAACAAGCTGGTGGCAGCGGTCTGTCACGGACCGGCAGCCTTGGTAAAGGCTTCTTTCGCTGATGGAAGCTCCATTTTAGCCGGGCGAAGGGTTACGGGCTTTAGCAACGAGGAGGAATATGCAGTTCAGCTCGAAAAACTGGTCCCGTTTTTGCTGGAGGATAAACTGCAGGCCTTAGGGGCTGTTTACAGCCGCCAGAACCTGTGGCAGGAATATGCGGTTACGGACGGCAATCTCATTACCGGTCAGAACCCACAGTCGAGTCCGTTGTTTGCGACAGCTGTGGTGGAGTATTTGAATAATGTATAAAGTATACATTTTAATGCAAGTAAAAGAGGAAAAATTTACTAAAAATAACTAAAAAAACTCGGATTTTCTGCTAAGATATAAAATTGTTGCTGAAAATATTGCAAAAAATAAAAGAAAAACAAGGCGATGTATCCAAATACATGGCCTTGTTTTTCTTTTATAATCGGTATTACGTTATTTTTATAACTTTATCGACCAATTTATACAATTAAATTAAGTAATAGATGACGAATAGCTAAAAATAATAGTATATAAGATGTATATTATATATTTTTATAACAACTACTAGTAATTTCAACAAAAATACCGTATAATTATAAATTATGACATAAAAGCATTGTTTGAATAGCTTTTGTGCATAGAAAACTGACATGGTCTGAGGCAGGAGTAAACGGATGTTTCCCTCGCAATAGCTGTCGTCTAATCTCGGTAACTAGGGAGGAACCATTGTGAAAAAACCATTGTATAAGATTCTTTATTTTCAGGTGCTGTGTGCAATTGCGATCGGCGTGCTGCTCGGTCACTTTTATCCGGAGGCTGGCGTCAGCATGAAACCGCTGGGCGATGCCTTCATCAAGCTGATCAAGATGATCATCACCCCGATTATCTTCTGTACGATTGTCCTGGGAATTGCCGGCATGGAAGACATGAAAAAGGTCGGCCGGGTGGGCGGCAAGACACTGCTCTATTTTGAGATTGTATCCAGCGTGGCACTTTTAATCGGTCTGTTAATTGTAAACACGGTAAAACCAGGTGTCGGCATGAATGTCGATGTGAGCTCGCTCGACACGAATGCGATTGCGGTCTATGCCAGCAAAGCGCAGGCCCAGAGCAGCCTGGAGTTTTTTATGAACATCATCCCCGGCAGTGTGATCGATGCTTTTGCCAAAGGGGATATTTTACAGGTCCTGTTCTTTTCGGTCTTTTTTGGGAGTGCATTGTCCTTCTTAGGCGAGCGTGCCCGCAAGACGGTGGCAATTGTGGAAGAGGTATCGCATGCGTTGTTTAGGATTGTTGAAGTTATCATGAAGGTAGCTCCGCTGGGTGCCTTTGGCGCGATTTCCTTTACGATTGGCAAGTACGGGGTGGCTTCTTTGCTGCCGCTGGCCCAGCTGATGGGCAGCTTTTATCTGACCTGCCTGGTGTTTATTTTTGTTGTTCTTGGCGGTATTGCCAAAATGACGGGCTTTAGCATTTGGCGCTTTATTCGCTACATAAAAGAGGAATTGCTGATCGTGCTGGGAACCTCCTCTTCGGAGAGCGTTTTGCCGCGAATGATGGAAAAGATGGAGAAACTCGGCTGCTCTAAATCGGTGGTGGGGATGGTAATCCCGACGGGCTATTCCTTTAATCTCGATGGCACTTCAATTTATCTGACGATGGCGGCGATTTTTGTCGCTCAGGCGACGAATACCGAGCTGACACTCGTCGAGCAGCTGACCATGCTGGCGGTATTGATGGTGACCTCAAAGGGTGCGGCTGCTGTAACGGGCGGTGGCTTTATTACCCTGGCGGCCACACTGTCGGTGATTCCGACCGTGCCGGTGGCTGGGCTGGCACTGATTCTTGGCATTGATCGCTTTATGTCGGAGGCTCGGGCGCTGACCAATCTGATCGGCAATGGAGTGGCCACGGTCGTTATTTCCCGCTGGGAAAAGGAACTGGATGATGAACGCCTTGAACGCGGCTTGTATGGAGCGGAAGAACCCACGATTGAGCAGCTGGAAACGGAATGCCGCTAAGAAAAAATTCCAGGGGCTTTAAGTGGTGAATGCGTGCGATAAATTTTATTTCAAAGGAAATTCTAAGGATCCTTTGCTATATTAAATATGGACTTAGACAACCAACCATATTCAATATATCTTTTGGCAGCCGCATAACCGGCTGCCCTTTTTTTGTTCTTTTGCTGACGTCAGGGCTTAAATCGCCTATAATAGAAACGGATTTATTTTAGCCAAGCAGCTATGAGGTGTGTGAACCATGTTTTTGATGATCGATAATTACGATTCATTTGTGTACAATTTGGTACGATATATGGAGGAACTGGGGGCAAAAATGCTTGTCCGCTGTCATGATGAGATTACCCTGGAAGAGATTGAAACGCTTGCGCCGGAGGGGATTTTACTGTCTCCCGGGCCCAAGCGGCCGGAGGATGCGGGAATTATGCTGGAGGCCATTGCGCACTTTCAGGGAAAGATTCCGATGCTTGGCGTGTGTCTGGGATTTCAGGCGATCGGGCAGGCTTTTGGCGGTAAAACGGTGAGGGGAGAGCGCCCGATGCACGGGAAATTATCGCTGATCCATCATGATGGGCAGGGGATTTTTGCCGGCGTGAAAAATCCCCTGCGCGTGACGCGGTATCATTCTTTAATCCTTGATCGGAGACAGCTGCCATCCTGCTTTGTGATTAGCAGTGAAACCGAGGACGGGGTGATTATGGGGATTCGCCATCGTCACTACAAAATCGAAGGGGTGCAGTTTCATCCGGAAGCAGAGCTGAGTGAAGCGGGACATCAGTTGCTGGAAAATTTTATTGCCCTGTGCAGAAAGGAAGGCTGAGAGATGAATTTTTCCTATCGGGAAGTCAGCGGGGTACAGGATATATACCAGGCGTACAGCCTGTTTCGCGATGAGCAAGGCCTTGCTTTTTTTGAAAGCTCCTTGCCGGAAGAAAAACTCGGGCGCTATTCCTTCTTAGGGCTGCATCCGTATCACCAGCTTCATGGCAGCAAGGAACAGTACGTATTTGACGGAGTTAGGTATACGGGCAGCCTGTTTGACAAGCTGCGGGAGCTGCTGACTTTATATCAGCTTCCGGAAAAGGATACGGAGCTGGCAGGGCCTTTCCCGGCTGGCTGCATGGGCTATATCAGTTATGATTTTGCCGCAGAAAATCGCAGCGGAGCAGGGGAATTGCCTGCCAGCTGGTTTGTTTTTTATGATAATCTGCTGATCTTTGATCACCAGGAAAATAAACTGTATATTTCAGCCTGCGGAATGCTGGCTCCGGCAGAGCGCAGCCTCGATACCCTTGAACAGCAGCTTGCCTGTGCTGTTGGCAAACCCGTTTCACCGCCGGCTTCATCACCAGCAAAAGCAACGGCAAATTTCAGCCGGGAGGAATATATGGCAGCCGTTGAAAAGCTGCGGCATTATATTGAAGCGGGGGATGTCTATATTGCCAATATGACGCAGACCTTTACCGCGCAATCGGCCAAGCCCTCTGTGCTGCTTTATGAAGAGCTGCGGCGGATCAATCCGGCCCCGTTTGCAGCCCGGCTCGAATTTGAGGGCCTGTCGATATTGTCTTCTTCGCCGGAACGGTTTTTACAGGTTGTGGCAGGATCAGTCTGCACCCGGCCGATTAAGGGAACGCGTCCACGCGGGCGGACGCAGGCTGAGGATGAGAAAAACCGGCAGGCTCTTTTAAGCAGTGAAAAAGATAAGTCGGAGCTGTTGATGATTGTTGATTTGGAGCGAAATGATCTGAGCCGGGTGTGTCAGCCCCATACCATAAAGGTTCCGGAGCTGTTTTCGCTCGAGCAATACAGTACGGTATTTCATCTGGTGGCCGAGGTCACCGGTAAGTTGCGTCCGGGAATAGCGGCGGTAGACTGTCTGGAAGCATGCTTCCCGGGCGGATCGATTACCGGGGCCCCGAAGCGCCGGGCAATGGAAATTATTGAGGAACTTGAACGAGGCGGGCGCGGCCTTTATACCGGCTGTATCGGCTATTTTTCTTTAAATGGCAATGCCGATTTCAATATTGCCATCCGGACGATTGTAAAGCAGGGTGAACAGCTGTCCATCGGCGTTGGCGGCGGCATTACCTGGGAATCGGAGGCATCAGAGGAGTATCAGGAAACACTGGACAAAGCTAAGGCTTTGCTGCAGGTGATTTGAGGGAGGAATACAGATGCTGTGGGTAAATGGAGAAATAAGCGAAACACAGGCATGTTATGATAGTGGATTCCAGTTCGGCCGCGGTGCCTTTGAGACTATTTTGGTCAGAGAAAAACCGCTGTTTTTGGCAGAGCACTGTGCGCGCCTGAACCGGGCTTTAATGCAGCTTGGAATAAGCCGGATTGTAAACCCGGAAACGGTGGCAGCGGTGCTGGCACAGCATCCGGCCGCCCATTGCGTGCTCAAGGTCATTGCCACGGGAAAAAATCTGGTGCTATTGACGAGGCCCTTTGCTTACGGGCCGGAGGTTTACGAACGCGGCTTTCGCCTGCGGATCAGCAAGATGGAACGAAATCCCCGCAGTCATACGGTCTATCTGAAGACGCTCAATTATCTGGAAAATGTGCTGGAAAAGGAGGCGGCGGCAGCTGCCGGTTTCGACGAAGCGTTGTTTTTTAATGTAGACGGGAGGCTGGCCGAGGGGTCGATGAGCAATGTGTTTTTCGTCAAAGCTGGGAAGCTGCATACACCGGCAAGGGAAGCCGGGTTGCTGCCGGGGATTGTCCGGGGCTGGGTTATCGAGCAGTTTCCGGTTGTCCAGGGCTTATTTTCTAAAGCAGAGCTGGCTGAAGCTGAGGAGATCTTTGTCACGAACAGTATTGCCGGTGTAATGCCGGTTACGGAAATAGAGGGACTTTTTCAGCCGCGCCGCCGCGATATTGTTTTGCAGGTTATGGCCGCTTATGAAAAGCGGATCGGCGAAGGAAAATAAAAACGACAAGCCGCTCGACAGGGAAAATCTGTCTATAAGCGGCTTGTTGTTTTTTAATCGGCAATCTGGCGGATGAATTTTTGCAGGGCAGGTAACAGGGCGATGGTTTCCTCGAGGTCAAGGCCGGAGGAACAAAGCAGTTTACGCGGAACACTGGCGGCTTCTTCCTTTAGTTTTTCACCCTTTGGTGTCAGCTTGACGTAGACACTGCGTTCATCAGCAGTGCTGCGAATCCGGTCGATATAGCCAAGTCCCTCAAGCTTTTTAAGCAGGGGCGTCAGTGTGCCGGAATCGAGAAATAGCTTTTCACCCAGTTTTTTTACGGTGAGGTTATCCTTTTCCCACAGCGCCAGCATGGCGATGTAACCGGTATAGGTAAGACCCAGTGGCGACAGCAATGGCTTGTATTTGCGAATGACCTCTTTCGATGCGACATAAAGAGCGAAGCACAGCTGTTTATCCAGCGTTAGTATTTCATCTGCCGGCAGGGCGAGGCAGGCATCCGGGGTCGATGGTTGTTTCATAATAAATCTTCCTCTACAATATAATTGAATACAATTTAATTTTAATAAATATTTTACAACAAGTCAATATGGTCGACTGCCATTGCCAGGGATTGACAAAATATCGGGTGGATATTACAATACAATTGTTGTCATAAAGCAGACAGCGATTATAATTTAAATAAATGCAGGTAGATTGATCGGAGGATCATGAAGGGGTGCACCACCTTGGGTGCAGCTCTTTGTGATCCTCTTTTTGCGTGCAGGGAAGGAGTAAAGTATGCAGGTGAATGGATGTGAGGAACGTGTTGCC
>JBOFWE010000137.1:0-1566 GCA_051653465.1 Selenomonadaceae bacterium
CCGACAATCTCCCCTTTTTCTACACGCAGGGATACACCATCAACTACATTGCGATTTTTATAGGTTTTAACTAAATTTTTTGCTTCAATAAACAAAAGGACGTACCCCGCTATTCTTTAACTTCTGCCTGTCCGTCTGCAAGATACAGCGTCAGGCGGTTGCTCTTGAGTGTATTGTTGTCCTGAGTGGCTACAGCATTACCGGTCAATATGACCTTACCATCTTCTTTGCCGTAATAATCCGCCTGATCGCCAAAGGCCTCAAGATTTCTTGGGGCACTGACAATGTGTACATTCCCGGTGCCGATCAAATGATCCTCATTCAAATAGGCTTCCATTTTATCGGAGGTAAACACGCCATCCTTCATTACGACTTTTGCCGATGACGGAACAATCATATACTGACGGTCAGCAAAGTATTCCACGACCGGGCCCGTCAGTGTTTTGTCAGCCTTGGTTGCGACAACGCTGCCGCTGGCAATCATATGGTCCTTGCCGGCAGTTCTCACGTTATCTGCCGTCATATGCATATCCTCTTTATCGGCTACAACCCCCCCGGTTATAACTGCTTCCTGAGTCTTCGCGTTATACTGCGCCTCGGCCCCGGTAATACGGGCGCCGTCCTGCAGCATAACAACATTGCCTTTCGCCGTGATCTGGCCGCTTTTGCTGTTATATTCCACAGTGTCTGCCGCAACATCGACTGGTTTATTCTCGGCTGCATAGATCGTTCCTGTAACGAGCGCACACAAGCCGGCTGTCACCAAAAGTGTTTTAACTTTCTTCTTATATTTCATGCTCACTGCACCTTTCCTTTTGTTATATGCGCATGACCGATCAACTTGACGATATCAAATCCGTCTGAGCTTTCGATCTTGTCGGCAACAGCCACTGTTTCGTCTTTGGTCAGCTTCACATTTTCCTCGCCCGTCAGCGTCCCTGTAGCCGACTGCCAAAGCAGTCTTTTCGCTTCAAGTTTGGCCCCATCCGAACTTTCAACATTTACGCCGCCATCCATCTTGATGTTTTTCTCTTTTGCCTGGTAAAAACCTTCCGGTGCTTTGATGTTTACAATCTTACCATCCGCCTGATAAAATTTCCCCGACAAATTTTTCAGCGTAAGATCCTGGGTTTCGGTATCGACAAGAATCTCTTCCGCCGTCATTTCCCAAATCTTCACACCATTTCTCTCTTCGCTGATGGTATTTCCCGTATACTGCATCATGCGGCTTTCTTTGCTTGGTTCGTTCGGTGCCGATGCATCCGGCGTCGTAACGACCGCCCAGTAGACTAAGCCGACAACAAGGGCAGCAGCTGCAGCCAGTAGCAGTTTTGCTTTATTTTTCATGTTTCACCGCCTGTGTTTTTACGGTATGGTGTTTTATTTTTTTTTCTGCCGGCGGTGTGTTCCACCGCTTTTGAAACCACAGCCACTGCGACGGATTTTCCAAAATAAGCTTTTCGACAATTCGTGTCATCCGCACAGTAAAATCAAACAGGTCTTTATTGGCATCGCCATGATCTTCATACCGCAGCGGTTCACCAATGATTACCTTGTGCTTGCCAT
>JBOFWE010000138.1:0-3159 GCA_051653465.1 Selenomonadaceae bacterium
AAGAGCGATACAGATCCAGCCGCCGCCCTTACCATATGTTTTGTTCAAGCTCATATTTGCGTTAACGCCGCAACCAAATGCGCACAATACTGCTGTGCCGCATAATTCACCTAATAAGTTATCCATGTGTCATCCTTCTTTCTTTAACAATTATTATAAGATAATGGCCTGAATACTAATTATAAAACCGTGTTGATCTTACGGAATTTTGATGAAACTTTTGCTGTTATTGCTTTGAAAATAATCATTTGCCTGTAGAAACCGCAAAATAAAACGCTTCCGTTGTTATGGAAACAGACAGCTTGTGCTGTTTGTTTTGCCAACAATCTCAACTCTTCAATAAATATAAGTTCTTAATATCAAGCTTCCCGGCAAATGCGCCGGGAAGCCTGACCTGTACAATTTTTCTTATTTGATTTCGTCAGTTTCATCCAACCAGTGGAGGGAATGTTTAACTGCTTTTCTCCAGCCAGCATAGTATTTAGCGGCTTTTTCCGGAGCCATTGACGGGCTGAAACGTCTGTCAAGTTTCCAGCTGGATTTGAGGTCTTCTTTCGAAGCCCAAACGCCTACTGCCAAACCTGCAAGGTATGCAGCACCGAGAGCAGTTGTTTCAATGATCTGCGGACGATCAACCGGCACACCTAAGAGATCTGCCTGATACTGCATGAGAATGTTGTTAGCAGTAGCACCGCCATCAACTTTCAGAGCAGCCAATTTGATATGGGAATCTGCTTCCATAGCGCTGAGGACATCTTTTGTCTGATAAGCCATGGAATCGATCGTAGCACGAACGATATGAGCTTTTGTAGTACCACGAGTGATACCAATGATTGTTCCGCGAGCATTCATATCCCAGTACGGAGCGCCAAGACCAACGAATGCCGGTACGAGATAAACTCCATCGGAATCTTCAACTTTTTTAGCAACCCATTCAGAGTCAGCAGCTGTATCGATCATGCGAACGCCATCGCGGAGCCACTGGATAGCAGAACCAGCAACGAAGATCGAGCCTTCCAGTGCATATTCTACTGTGCCGTTAACGCCCCAAGCGATTGTTGTAACAAGGCCGTTCTGGGAAGTGTAGATTTTTTCGCCGGTATTCATAAGCATAAAGCAACCTGTGCCATATGTATTCTTAGCCATACCTGGTTCGAAGCAAGTCTGTCCGAAGAGAGCTGCCTGCTGGTCGCCTGCTGCGCCTGCGATAGGTACCGAAGCACCAAAGATAGCCGGGGAAGCATAGCCATAAACTTCACTGGAGTTTTTAACTTCCGGAAGCATTGCCTTCGGAACTGTCAAGTAGGAGAGGAGCTGGTCATCCCATTTCAGTTCGCGGATGTTATACATCAAAGTACGGGAAGCATTCGAGTAGTCAGTTACATGAACCTGGCCGCCAGTCAATTTCCAGATGAGCCATGTTTCAATTGTACCGAAGAGCAATTCGCCTTTTTCTGCTCTTTCACGAGCGCCTTCTACTTTATCAAGAATCCATTTTACTTTTGTGCCGGAGAAATAAGCATCGATTACGAGGCCAGTTTTTTCTTTGAATTCTTCGTTCAGACCGCGTCTTTTGAGATCATCGCAGATCGGAGCCGTCTGACGGGACTGCCATACGATAGCATTGTAAATAGGTTTGCCGGTAGCTTTGTCCCAAACAACGGTAGTTTCACGCTGATTCGTGATCCCGATAGCGGAAACATCGCTGGCTTCCAAGCCGGATTTTTCAAGAGCACCTTTCATGACATCTGTCATGGAGCTCCAGATTTCTTCAGCATCATGTTCAACCCAGCCAGCTTCAGGGAAAATCTGAGTAAATTCTTTTTGTGCTACGCCAACAATTTTGGAATCATTGTCAAAGATAATTGCTCTGTTGCTTGTAGTACCTGCGTCAAGTGCCATTACATATTTTGCCATGTTAAAGTCCCCTTTGTTTTTTATTTATTTTTATGATACTAAAAATACCTAAAGGATAAATACACGATTGCAGTTGTCCGCAACCGGTTCAAAAATCGCTGTGTCCGCAAAATCGCACCACATGATTTTTCGGCGATACCGCCGTCACCAAAAGAATAATACCGTTAAAAAATTAGTTCAGCCTTGCCAGTTTTTCACCTCCATCCTGTTCAAATGATAACTTTCGCCCATTTTAACACAATGAATTCGAACCACTCCTTTTTTGTATATTCCCCCGGCTTTTCGCCGGATTCATTTATGTGTAACAGGCCAGGCCTGTCATCACCAGGGTTACGGTTTTTCTTGTTTGATCGTGCCGTCATCTTATGTAAAACAAATTTTCTTTATTGTCAATCTTTTTCACTTCGAAGGAAAATCGACGTGACATCGGCCCCGATATGGACAAGTAATTCAGCTTCAAAAAACTCCTACACCAAAACTGAACCTTTCCGTTTATCGTTTGAAATAATACCTAACAATACCATGGCATCCTCTGCTGCGTAGCGTTTCACCATTGCGCAAGACCCCGTCAACCAAAGGGTTTGTAAAGTATTTCCTGTCTCAAACTATTTTCAATTTTAAACCATCTACAAAAAAATGTCAATCGATTTCACGAATTATTTTGTAGTACTTTGTCGTGTATATTGAATTTTTCGACAATTGTTTCCTTTAGAAGATGATCAGGGGACACTCCAGCAAACCCTTGATATTTCAGGGCGGGGACGGATTAGATCCCGTTGTCATTTTTCCTGTATTGTCATCAGCCCGCTTATTTCAAGCCTCTAGGCCTCCTTTGGTTTTTCTCGTTTGTTATTGTTGTCAGTCGCCTGTCAGCCACCAGATTTTCCTTGCGGAAGAATCCACAAAAATCTATTCACCAAATGATTTACTATTTTTGCAAAATTTTTTTCTGACAGATATTCATTTTTCCACCTTCCTGTTTTTCCGACATACATCTTCTAATTCTATTCACAGAAACTATTTGCTCATTTGAATCGTTATTTTTATCTTGTTTCAATAAAAAATCAGCCATTAAAACACAAAGCATTTTTCAGCAAAGACACAAAATAATATATTTGACATTTATTTTCGATTATGATACATTTTATGTGTCACAACTGAGCATGTAAAAACCGTTGACGGAGGGATCACCTCTTTTACGCGTCGACAGAGAACCGGGCTGTAGCTGAAATCCCGGTGGCA
>JBOFWE010000139.1:0-2840 GCA_051653465.1 Selenomonadaceae bacterium
CTGGGGATTGCCAATATTGGCAAAGCCGGTGCCCGCGAGCTGATGCTGCATTTTAAAAGCCTTGACCGTCTGGCGGGTGCTTCACTCGAAGAAATCCAGGAGGTCAGGGATATCGGACGAATCAGTGCGGAGGCTCTTGCCGCTTATTTTGCGGCGCCGGAAAATCAAGAGATGATGGAAGCCCTGCGCCGGGCCGGAGTCAGAATGGAACTCGGAGAAACGACGCTGGTTGACGAAAAACTGGCCGGAAAAACCTTCGTCATTACGGGCACGCTGCCGACACTCGGACGCACGGAAGCGGCAGCGCTGATCACTGCCCACGGCGGACGGGTATCCGGTAGTGTATCAAAGAAAACCGACTATCTGCTGGCTGGTGAAGCGGCTGGCAGCAAACTGACCAAGGCCGGTGAACTTGGTGTGGCGGTGCTTGATGAGGCAGCCCTGTTTCAACTGCTTGCTGACGGGGAAAAAGCCGAATAATTTCTTGTATAACAGTGGAAGCGATTCAAAAATATTCTAACTGTGGTATAATAGATTCTGTATTGTTTTTATTGAGAATTAAAAATGCCGCCTGACGGGGCGGCGGCTCGCTGAATAAAATTGTGATGGATGGTGAAAGCATGAAGGTTACCAGTAAAGATGTTGAAAATGTAGCGGTATTGTCACGGCTGGCGATTCCGGAAAGTGAAGTACAAACGTACACCGGTCATTTAAATGCCCTGCTTGAATATATGGATGTGCTCGGTGAACTCGATACTGAAAACGTCAAACCGACGGCACACGTATTGCCGCTGAAAAATGTCTTTCGGGAGGATGTTGTGAAGCCTTCTCTCGACCGGGATCTTGCATTATCGAATGCTCCGGAGCGTGAAGACGGTTATTTCAAAGTGCCTAAAATTCTGGAAGGCTAAGATTAGGAGGATCAATCGTGAGATTATTTGATAAACCCGCACATGTCCTGCACGACATGCTTGTGAAAAAAGAAATTACCGCTGTGGCCCTCACGCAGGATGTTTTGGATCGCATCGATGAAGTCGACGGCGAGGTAAAGGCCTATCTGACAGTTACCCGTGAAGACGCACTGGTCCAGGCCGCTGCTGTCGATGCCAAGATTTCCCGCGGGGAGAGCATTTCCTTTTGGGAAGGCATTCCGGGCGCGATTAAGGACAACATTTGCACCAAGGGGGTCAGAACGACCTGCGCCTCCAAAATGCTGGAAAACTTTGTTCCGCCGTATAATGCTACCGTTATGGAAAAAATAGCTGAAGTAAATCCGGTCATCCTGGGCAAGGCAAACATGGATGAATTTGCGATGGGGGGATCTACCGAAAACTCGGCGTATTTCCCGACGGCGAATCCCTGGCAGCACGACTGTGTCCCTGGCGGCAGCAGTGGCGGCTCGGCAGCAGCTGTTGCTGCCGGAACGGCAGTATGGGCACTTGGCTCTGATACCGGCGGTTCGATTCGTCAGCCGGCTTCTTTTTGCGGCGTTGTCGGCATGAAACCTACATACGGTCGCGTTTCCCGCTATGGGCTGGTGGCATTTGCTTCCTCCTTGGATCAGATCGGCCCGCTGACTCGTGATGTCACGGACTGTGCGCATCTGCTCAATGTGATTGCCGGCTATGATGAAAAGGATTCCACGTCGACGAAAGCGGAAGTTCCTGATTTTACGAAATCGCTGGTGCAGGATGTAAAAGGACTCAAAATCGGTATGCCAAAGGAATATTTTGCCAAAGGTCTCGATCCGGAGGTTGAAAAGTCGGTTCGGGCCGCGATTGCCCAGCTTGAAAGCCTGGGGGCTGAAATTGTCGAAATTTCTCTGCCGCATACGGCCTATGCGATTTCGGCGTATTACCTGATCGCTCCGGCGGAAGCCAGCTCGAACTTGGCCCGTTACGACGGCGTAAGTTATGGCGAACGTGTGGATGGCGTTGATATTGTTGATATGATGACCAAGACCCGCAGCGAGAAGTTTGGCGAGGAAGTAAAACGCCGCATCATGATCGGCAGCTATGCCCTGAGTGCCGGTTACTATGATGCGTATTATTTAAAAGCCCTGAAGGTGCGCACGCTGGTTAAGCAGGACTTTGACCAGGCCTTTGAAAAGGTTGATGTAATCATGTCGCCGGCAGCACCAACGCCGGCTTATAAAATTGGCGAAATGGCCAGCGATCCATTGAAAATGTACATGCAGGATGTCTATACCGTGCCATTGAATCTTGCCGGCTTGCCGGGGATTTCTGTTCCTTGCGGTTTCAGCAGTGCCGGACTGCCAATCGGATTGCAGATCATCGGCAAGGCCCTGGCGGAGGACACCTTGATCCGCGCGGCCTATACGTATGAACAAAGCCAGCAGTTTCACAATAAAATTGCCGGTCTTGGAGGGGAAAACGCA
The DNA here is from genome assembly GCA_051653465.1 of Selenomonadaceae bacterium. Taxonomy (GTDB): domain Bacteria; phylum Bacillota; class Negativicutes; order Selenomonadales; family Selenomonadaceae. The sequence goes on from JBOFWE010000139.1 coordinate 2,399, forward strand.
TGAGTTATGAAGCAGTCATCGGACTTGAAATTCACAGTGAATTAAAGACGAATACAAAGATTTTTTGCGGCTGTGCGACGACATTTGGTGCGGAACAAAACACCAATGTCTGCCCAGTCTGCCTCGGCTTGCCGGGTGTATTGCCGGTAGTCAATAAACGAGTGGTGGAATTTGCGATCAAAGCGGGTCTGGCCCTTAACTGCACGATCAACAAGTTCAGCAAATTTGACCGCAAAAATTATTATTATCCGGATCTGCCGAAAAATTTTCAGACCTCGCAGTATGATTTGCCGATTGCTGAGCACGGCTACGTCGATATTGAAGTGGAAGGACAGACAAAGCGCATCCGCATTACGCGCATTCATATGGAAGAGGATGCCGGCAAGCTCGTTCATTCCGGCAATACGATTAAAGACTCATCCACATCCAATGTCGACTATAA
>JBOFWE010000140.1:0-50998 GCA_051653465.1 Selenomonadaceae bacterium
ACGCTTAAAAGCGATTACAGCGAGCCGATTCTTGGAAGATCTTATAAAAAAAGAGCAGCTTTTAAAAAAGCTGCTCTTTTGGCGTTTTTCTATGCCAGCAAGACTTTATGTGACAAATTCACACGGCCCTGCTTATCGATTTCAATAACTTTGACTTCAAGGGCATCGCCGACATTGACAACATCTTCGACTTTGGCCACTCTGTCTTTTGCCAGCTGGGAAATGTGGCATAAGCCTTCTTTTCCAGGCAGGAGTTCAACGAAAGCACCGAAGGTCATCAGGCGGGTTACTTTTCCCTGATAGACTTCGCCGACTTCAACTTCGCGGACAATGTCCTCGATAATCGAAACCGCTTTCTTAGAGCTGTCGACATCAACGGAAGAAATCAATACGGTTCCATCTTCCTGAATATCAATCTGGACGCCGGTTTCTTCGATGATCTTCTTGATCGTCTTGCCGCCAGGTCCAATGACATCGCGAATCTTATCGGTCTTGATATGCATTGTCGTGACGCGTGGTGCATACTGCGAAAGTTCTTCATTTGGCTTATCGATGACTTCGAGCATCTTGTCGAGGATAAAGGCACGACCGCGTTTTGCCTGGGCCAGTGCGGCTGACAAGATTTCGCGGGTAATGCCGGCAAGTTTAATATCCATCTGAATGGCGGTAACACCAGCGGATGTGCCGGCAACCTTAAAGTCCATATCCCCTAAAGCATCCTCCATGCCCTGAATATCCGTCAAAATTGTGTATTCATCACCATCTTTGACAAGACCCATGGCAACACCAGATACCGGGCGCTTGATCGGCACGCCGGCGTTCATCAGCGATAAGGTACTGCCGCAGACACTGCCCATGGAGCTCGAACCATTCGATTCGAGAACTTCCGATACGAGGCGAAGCGTGTATGGGAATTCTTCAGCGGAAGGAATGACCGGCAGCAAGGCTTTTTCAGCCAAAGCGCCATGGCCGATTTCACGGCGACCAGGTCCGCGGGACGGTCTGGCTTCGCCGACGCTGAAGCCAGGGAAATTATACTGATGAATATAGCGTTTGGACTGCTCGGTGCCAAGTCCGTCAATCACCTGTTCATCACCAAGGGAGCCCAGGGTCGTGATTGTTAAAATCTGCGTCTGCCCGCGAGTGAACAGACCAGATCCATGCGTGCGCGGCAGCAGGCCGACTTCGCAGCTTACCGGACGTACTTCATCAACTGCACGTCCATCCGGACGGATTTTTTCAAAGGTTATCATCTTGCGAACGCAGTCCTTGACGATATCATGCAGTACAGACTGAATTTCTTTGATATTTTCCGGATATACTTCAACAAAATGTTCCAGTACGGCTGCTTTTACCGTAGCAATGTGTTCATCGCGCAGAAGCTTATCAGGATTGCGGACTGCTTCATCGAGCTTTCCTGTTGCATATTCGCGAATCGCTGCATCGAGATCTGCCGGAGCAGCAAACAGCTTGACTTCACGTTTTTCTTTGCCGCATTCCGCAGCAATTTTGCGCTGGAATTCAACCACTTCTTTGATCGCCTGATGGCCAAACAGCAGAGCTTCCAGGATCACTTCTTCCGGAAGTTCATTAGCAGCAGCTTCAACCATCATAATAGCATCATAAGAGCCGGCAATTGTCAAATGAAGATCGGAGTTATCCATCTGTTCCGCCGTCGGATTGATGACAAATTCGCCATCCACACGGCCAACATGCACACCGGCAATCGGACCGTTAAACGGAATATCCGATACGCCGAGGGCGCAGGAGGCCCCAATCATCGCCGCAATTTCCGGCGGATTATCCTGCTCTACCGATAAAACAGTAGCAATAATCTGCACATCGTTGCGGAACCCTTTTGGAAACAGCGGACGAATTGGACGGTCAATCATGCGGCTGCGCAAAATTGCCGATTCACTCGGACGGCCTTCGCGTTTAATAAAACCGCCCGGGATTTTCCCAACAGAATATAATTTTTCTTCATAATCTACGGTCAGCGGAAAGAAATCCACCCCTTCCCGCGGTTCAGCAGAAGCTGTAGCAGCGACTAAAACGACAGTATCGCCATAACGAACCAAAACAGCGCCGTTTGCCTGTTTTGCCATTTTGCCGTTCTCAATGATAAACGAACGACCACCTAATTGCATCTCAAAACTATGCATGCATTTTCCTCCTAATATCCTTACTCTTCAATGTCTAATAAGGTTTCGACATCCTTATAAAATAGTCCTGTTTTTCTCGTAACAAAAACCTGAAATTTCCAAATAAACATAAGAAAAAAGCGGGAATAATCCCGCTTTTAATTACTTACGCAGATTTAATTTTGCAAGAATTGCACGATAGCGTTCGATTTCATTGTCCTGCAGATAACGAAGAAGTCTTCTGCGATGGCCAACCATTTTCAAGAGACCACGACGGGAATGATGATCCTTTTTGTGTTCTTTCAAATGTTCCGTAAGGTACGCGATACGAGCTGTGAGCAGCGCGATCTGTACTTCCGACGAACCAGTGTCGCCTTCGTGTGTAGCATTGTCAAGAATAATCTGTTGTTTTGCTTCCTGTGTTAACATAAGTAGTAAATCCTCCTAATAATATAAACTATTCCCCTAGCCAAGATATCGTCGGAGATCCTCGCTATCCTAGCTATGGATGAAGTACCATCTCTCTGGCACTTTATCTATTGTAGCACATATTGTTTTTATTGTAAATCAACGATTGCTGCTGCAGCAACAATATCTGACTGAATCTGCGCGATTAAGGCATCTTTGCCCGAAAACTTTTTTTCATCGCGGATTTTTTTTATGAATTCGACAAAAATCGTCTTCTCATAAAGATCCTGGGCAAAGTCGAGCAAATGCACCTCGACGTGGCGGGTCAAACCATTAAACGTCGGATTGGTCCCAATGTTAGCGACCGCCCGATAGGCAGTGCCCTCAATGGCTGCCCTTACGGCATAGACGCCATTTGGCAGCATTGCCCGGTGTTCACCAATGGCAAGATTTGCTGTCGGGAAACCCAGCAATCGGCCGCGCTGATCGCCGGGAATAACCGTCCCGCTTATGCGATAAGGTTTTCCGAGCATGGTATTTGCCGCTTCAAGCTGCCCGCCGAGCAGTAAATTACGAATTTTTGTGCTGCTGATCAAATGATGATTCACCTGAACCACCGGATGGATCTCAGCAATAAAGCCATAAGCGGCACTCTTTTGCAGCAGCATCTTCGGTGTGCCCTCCCCCTTGCGGCCAAAGCTGTAGTTTGGTCCAACGACGACGTATTTAGGGGCAAAATTGTCCTTTAGCAGCTGTAAAAACTCCAAGGGAGACAACGCACTCATTTTCTTTGTAAAGGGAACATTCATCAGGATATCGACCCCAAGGGCCGCCATATCTGCCTGCTTGCAGCGGTTATCACTGATTTTCAGCGGAGCATTAGCCGGCGATAGAATCGTCAGCGGATGATTGCTGAAAGTGAGTACAACACACACGCCGCCAATCGATTTTGCCAGATGAATCGCCTGCTGGATGATGCTCTGATGCCCACGGTGGACACCATCAAAAGTGCCAAGGGCAATGACAATATTGTCATACGTATTTGTTAAATTCGTTATGGTTGAAAAAATCTGCATGAGCAATCGGACTCCTTACTAGATCCTTTAAGAAATTTATGACTGCGGAACAATAACCTTGACTGGTATCAGGCAGCGATGATCGAAATCATATTCGCCAATACCGATAAACTCTGTTTGCTGATATATGCGAATTGCGCCTGCGGGCTTTGATGCCGTAGCAACAGCAATTTTCTTACCCTGCATAAAGTCTGCCCCCTGCGTGACGGAAAGTGTTTGCTGTGGCAGGTGTGCGAGCACCTTATCCATGCTGCACAGAGCTTTTTCCGGAGAAAGCTTGATTTCCTCAAGCGTAAAGGCGTCAGGCAAAGCAAAGGAACCTACCCGCGAGCGAACCAAGAAAGACATATGGGCTGGAATACCAAGCCTGCGGCCAATATCTATACACAGCGTACGGATATACGTCCCTTTTGAACAGTTAACGTCAAATAGCATTGTCTGCGACGTGCTGGAGAGGAGCGAAATATCATAAATCTCAATCTGACGTTCAGGAATAGTAACCTCAATGTTTTTCCGAGCCAGATCGCAGGCGCGTTTGCCGTTGATCTTGATGGCGGAATAAATTGGCGGAATTTGTCGGTTTATTCCACGAAATTCCGCTAATATTTGTTTGAGTTCACTGGTTTCAGGCAGCGTAAAATCTGTGCTTGTTTCTATAACTGTACCGGTGTCATCCCCGCTGTCCGTGGCAAAGCCAAAGGTCATTTCAGCGCGATAGGCTTTGTCGGCATCGGTCATGTATTCAATCAGCCGTGTTGCCCGGCCAAGGGCAACTGGCAGGATGCCAGCTGCTGCCGGATCAAGAGTCCCGGCATGGCCTACTTTTTTAAGACCATAGGTTCGGCGGATAAACGAAACCACATCATGTGAGGTCATACCCGGCGGTTTTAGCACATTGATAAAGCCATCAGGCATTTTCTACCGCCTCCATTGCTTTCTTTATAGCACTAATAATAGAGGTGCTAGCCTCATCGATACCGATATGAAGCGTACAGCCGGCCGCGCGCGCATGTCCACCACCGCCAAAGTCCATGGCGATCCGGCTAACATCTGTATGCTTTGAGCGCATGCTGACCCGGCTGGTTGTATCATCAACATATTTGAGCACGATGGCAATATCCACCCCATCAATGACGCGAATAAAATCTACCAGGCCTTCCGTTGAAAGCGCCGTGGCAAGGATTTCTTTGCTGACACAGACCAAGGCAGCTTTTCCGTCGCAAAAAAGCTGCAGCGTGTTCATAGCTGCAGCAATTCCCCGAACGGTTGCCAGAGGTTTTATTTCAAGTGCTTCCGAGATCAGATTCGGTTTTACCCCATGGCTTAAAAGTGCTGCTCCAGCCTGCATTGTAAATGGAGTTGTGTTGGAATACCGAAAAAAACCACAATCGGTGGCAATTGCCGTATAAAGACAGATTGCCATATCCGTTGTGATTTGTGCCTGAACAAACGTCAGATATTCAAAGAGAAGTTCGCCAGTAGCTGCCCGGCTGGGATTTAGACAGAGATATTGCGCTGACAGGTCATTTGAAATATGATGATCTATATTGAGCTGCACTGCCTGAACAGCTGCAGCGACCTGGCCGGTACGATCAATATTCGTGTCAAGAACAACGAGCAGATCAGCTTCCCTAACCACGCCTTCCGCGGGTCTTTCGAAAAGCTCAAAGCCCGGAAGAAAAGAAAAATTTAACGGCAGGTCATCATCGAGCAACAGCTGAACTTTTTTCCCCTGCCCAAGCAGATGATGTGCCAGGGCCAGAGCTGACCCCAAGGCATCACCATCCGGGCTGACATGGGAGGTAATGACAATATCGTTGGCAGCCTGTAATAAAGCTGCCATTTTTTCAAATGATATCTGCATGGACGTTATTCCTGTTCTTCCCGCTGGATTTTTAACAGCAGTTCCTGAATATGCGAGCTGTAGGCAAGTGATTTATCCAGCTGAAAGGCTATTTCTGGCGTACAGCGCAAACGAATCCGTTTGCCGATTTCACGCCGGATATAACCGAGTGAACTCTGCAGGCCGGACCAGCAATCTTTTATCTGCTGATCGCTGCCCATCAGGCTCACGTATATTTTAGCACTGCTCAAATCACCGGTTAAATCTACCTGGGTGACGGTGACAAAGCCAATGCGAGGGTCTTTTAATTCCTGTAAGATAATCTGACTTACTTCTTGTTTGATTAATTCTTGTATTTTTTCAATGCGAAGCTGACCCATCTTTCTTCACGCTCCTTCGTTCTTAGTGATTAATCGGTTTTGGAGCGATTTCCTCCATGATGTAAGCTTCAAGGATATCATTTTCCTTGTAATCTCTGAAATCCTCCAGCGTGATACCGCATTCATAACCGGCAGCTACTTCTTTTACATCATCCTTGAAGCGGCGCAGTGATTCAATGGCGCCTTCATACACAACGATATTATCGCGAATGATACGGATTTTCGAGGAGTTTGTTACTTTACCTTCAAGAACATAGGATCCGGCAACAAGGGCCTTCGAGAATTTCATAACCTGGCGGATTTCAACCTTACCCTGAATGACTTCCTTATATTTTGGTGCAAGCATACCTGTCATAGCCGCTTCGACATCATCGATAGCCTCGTAAATGACACGATAGGTACGGATATCAATGCTTTCTGTATCAGCCAGTTTACGGGCATTATTATCCGGACGGACATTAAAGGCGATGATTAAAGCATTTGCTGCTGAAGCGAGCATAACATCGGATTCGTTGACCGCACCAACACCGGAATGAATGATATTTACGCGTACTTCATCATTTTTATTGAGTCCGAGCAGAGAACTGCTCAGGGCACCAACGGAGCCTTGAACATCAGCCTTGATCAGGATGTTGAGGTCTTTAATATCGCCGTCTTTGATTTGCTGGAAGAGGTCATCCAGAGAAACCTTCTTGGAACGAATCAATTCGGTGCGCTGTTTTTCAATACGTTTTTCAGAAATCGAGCGAGCCAGTTTTTCTTCCAGTACGGCCAAAATATCGCCTGCTTCTGGTACATCGGCCAAACCGAGAACCTCTACTGGCACGGAAGGACCAGCCTTTTTAACCTTTTCACCACGGTCGTTGATCATGGCACGAACTTTGCCGTGGGCAGTGCCGGCAATAATTGAATCACCAATCCGAAGCGTACCGTTTTGCACGAGTACTGTTGCTACCGGACCGCGGCCCTTATCAAGCTGCGCTTCAATTATGATGCCGCGTGCGTCGCGGTTTGGATTTGCCTTGAGTTCCTGTACTTCGGCTACGAGCAGAATCATTTCCAGCAGATCGCTGATCCCCATCTTCTGTTTAGCAGAAACAGGAACCATAATGGTTTCACCGCCCCAATCTTCTGGGATGAGTTCGTATTCTGCCAGCTGCTGCTTCACGTGGTCCGGATTAGCACCTGGTTTATCAATTTTATTGATTGCAACAATGATCGGCACGTTCGCGGACTTAGCATGGTTAATTGCTTCAATTGTCTGCGGCATAACACCATCATCGGCAGCTACAACAAGAATGGCAATATCTGTTACCTTAGCGCCACGGGCACGCATGGCCGTAAAGGCTTCATGGCCCGGGGTATCAAGAAATACAATTTTCTTGCCCTGACACATAACCTGATAGGCACCAATATGCTGTGTAATGCCGCCGGCTTCATGCGAAGAAACCGATGTTTTGCGGATGACGTCGAGCAGAGAAGTCTTACCGTGATCGACATGCCCCATAACAGTTACAACCGGCGGGCGAAGAACGAGCGATTTTGGATCGTCCTCGATTTCCGGGATTTCTGTAGGATCCTGTTCTGGCGGCAGGGCTTCTACCGTTACCTCAAATTCACCGGCAACCAAAGTCGCCGTATCAAAATCGATTTCCTGATTAATAGTAGCCATGACCCCCATTTTCATCAACTGCTTGATGACTTCGGTAGCTGTATAGCTCATTTTGCTGGCAAGATCCTTGATAGCAATCGTTTCGCCAACTTTTATCAGCTTCGGCCGGGCAATTTCCTGTTTTGGTGCCGTATTCACCGGCATGTTGCGATTGTTGCGGTTATTGCGGTTATTTCTGTTGTTGCGGTTGTTGTTATTTCTGTTATTGCCGCCAAAACCAGATCGATTACCGGTTGTGTTGGCGCCGCGGTTATTTTGTGAATGTCCGCCTCCGGCAGTTGTGCCAGGACGGTTGTTATTCGGACGGGATGAATTAGCTGCTGGCCGATTATTGTTATTCCCGGCCGGGCGGTTGCCGGTATTGCTGTTGCCAGCGGGACGATTGCCAGAGTTGGCATTGCTATTTCCTGCTGGACGATTACCCGTGTTGCCGGCATTGCTGTTGCCGGACGGGCGATTGCCGTTATTAGCAGCCGAATGGCCTGCCGGACGGTTGTTGTTATATTGCGGGCGTCCAGTTGTACTGTGAGCCGGTCGGCTGGTTGGCTGGTTGCCGACCGCTGCTGGCTTTTGCGCAGCTGGTGCTTTAGCAGCCTCCTTCTTTCCGGAAAAAACCTGCTGAATCAGATTTTTTTCTGTATCTCCGACACTGCTCATGTGATTTGTGGCGCTGTTATTGTTATTGCGTGCTAATATATCAAGAACCACCTTACTTGTGGTATTAAATTCTTTGGCCAATTCATATATTCTATATTTGGACATCGATCCACCCCCATTAATTTTTTGGCATTGTATCCAAGAGCTTAAGCAATGCTTTGCTGAAACCAGCATCCGTAAGACCGGCGACCGCACGATAGTTTTTGCCGATCCCCTGCCCCAGCGTTTCTTTCGTCAGTATATAGTAAAGCGGAACATTGTGCGTCCGAGACATGTCGGCATATTGTTTCTTTGCTGCCTCAGATGCATCAGCTGCCACCAAAAGTAATTTTACTTTTCCGGCAGGCACCGCTTTTTCTACGGCAAATTCTCCTGACAGAAGCTTGTTTGCTCTTTGCGCCATACTGAGTAAATTAATAATGCTTTGCTCATTTTTATTCATTGTTTTTAAAAAATCCCGCTCTTAATTCTTCATAAATTTTATTATCAATCGCGCTTTTGAAAGATTTTTCGAAGCGGCGTTCTTTTACTGCTTTGTCAAAACACTCGACATTGTTGCAGATGTAAGCCCCACGCCCCGATTTTTTTCCGGTCAGATCAATGGAAAATTCTCCTTCCGGACTGCGCACAATCCGAATAAGTTCCCGCTTGATATGCAGCTGCTGACAGCCCAGGCACATTCGCTCAGGAAGTTTTTTCTGTCCTGCCATGTTTATTCACCTTCTGTAGAGAATGATTCTTCTGGAGTCACTTCAGCGATGGTCAAATCATTCAGATCGTTTTCTGCGGCGGCCTGCGATTCGCTTTTAATATCGATTTTCCAGCCAGTCAGTTTTGCGGCAAGTCGTGCATTTTGCCCTTCTTTGCCGATTGCCAGTGACAACTGATAATCGGGAACAATAACTTTGGATATTTTCTCCTCTTCACTGATGGCAACAGAAACCACTTTAGCCGGGCTCAGCGAATTAGCAATATATTTAGCCGGATCGACATTCCATTTGACAATATCAATCTTTTCACCCTTTAATTCGTCGACAATTGCCTGTACACGCATGCCCTTATGTCCGACGCAGGAACCCACCGGATCGATATCTTCATCTTTGGAAAACACTGCTATTTTAGACCGCATCCCAGGTTCACGGGCCACGGATTTGATTTCGACGATGCCATCATGGATTTCAGGAACTTCGAGCTCAAACAAACGCTTCAAGAGCCCTGGATGTGTTCTCGACACCATGATTTGCGGTCCTTTGGAAGTCTTTTTGACTTCTACGATATACGTTTTCAGGCGATCGCCATGGTTATATTGTTCGATAGGAATCTGCTCGGAGGGTGTCAATACGGCTTCGGTTTTGCCAAGATCGATAAATACATTCTTAGCTTCGATGCGTTGCACAATCCCTGTTAAAATATCGCTTTCCCTATTGGAAAATTCTTCATAGATAATGCCACGTTCCGCTTCACGGATGCGCTGCACAACAACCTGTTTGGCTGTCTGCGCTGCAATGCGGCCGAAATCAGCCGGTGTAACTTCTATTTCAACAATATCGCCTTCTTCATAGGCGGCATTGATTTTGCGAGCCTCAGCCAATGACATTTCTGTGATATCACTGTCCATTGCTTCGACGATGGTTTTGCGGGCAAAAACGTGAAACTCACCGGTTGTGCGATCAAGCGCGACGCGGACGTTCTGAGCAGAACTGAAATTGCGTTTGTAGGCAGATATTAATGCTGCTTCAATGGCGTCAAACAAGACCTCTGGTGCAATGCCCTTTTCTTTCCCTAATTGTTTAAATGCTTCCATGAATCCTTTGTCTTTATTATTCATGTAAATCCCCCTTATTCAATTGTATGATCAAAATTCGATATGAAGACGAATAAGTGCTATCTTATCAAATGGAATAACTTTTTTTTCATCGAGTGTTATGCTATCGGAATTGAATGCCGACAATTGCCCGACGGTTAATTTCTGTCCGTCAAAAGGGGCATAGGTTGTGACATCAACCATCTTTCCCATTTCACGTTCAAAATCACGATCCTTTTTCAGGACACGATCAAGCCCCGGTGAGGAAACCTCCAATATGTAGCTTTCCTTGATTGGATCGCTTTTATCGAGGACTTCTTCAAGCTCTTCACTAAGTTGCTGACAGTCATCAATTTCAATGCCGCCAACTTTATCTATAAAAACGCGCAGATACCAATGCTGTTCTTTGACGTATTCTACATCAACCAATTCGATATCTTTACCCTGAAGTAACTCTAAAACGATCTGTTCTACCCGCTCTTCTGTCTGATTTGCCATAAAAACACCTCCTGTTGCTGGACTGAGTAACTTTTTCGATGATGATTTCCCAAATAAATAAGACTAAAGAGTGGGTTTGCACCCACTCTTTAGATATCACACCTTAAATTTCCTGTAGCTTCATTATAGCATCTGCTGATATAAATGTAAACTCCATATTCGATAACAAAGTATTAAGACAACTTATTTTACGATAACAGTCCTGTTACAAAAACAGCTCCATCTGATCGCTTTCGTTCATCCCGGCAAGACAGCCGTGTTCACGCAATGCCTCTATGACCGTTTTTGAAATACCGGTTCTCTTTTTCATATCATCAATGGAAGTGAAATCGCCATCCTTGCGCGCTTCAACGATATTTTTAGCCGCAGTGCTGCCTACGCCGTCAAGTGCGCCCAACGGGGGCAGTAAGGATTTATCATGAATGACGAATTTATCAGCCAGCGAAACATACAGATCCACTTTTTCTACAAAATAGCCACGCAGATACATTTCCCAGGCCAGTTCCAGGACAATTTGCAAATCTTTATCCTTAACTGACAGGGATTTTTGTGCTTCCAGTTCATCGATTTCCTTCATTTTTTCCTTAATTGCCGTCTTCCCTTTGGCAATTAGATTGGCATCAAACTCAGCCGCCCGAATGGAGAAATAGGCGGCATAAAAAGCCAAAGGATAGTGAACCTTGCAAAAAGCAATCCGGTAAGCCATCATTACATAAGCTGTCGCATGCGCCCGGGGAAACAAGTACTTGATTTTCAAGCACGACTCAATATACCAGTCCGGAATGCCTGCCTGTTTAAGCTTTTCGATCACTTCCGGGGCAATCCCCTTGCCCTTGCGGACATTTTCCATCGTCTTAAACGCCAGCAATGGCTCAACCCCACGATGAATCAGATACATCATGATATCATCACGGGCCGAGATAGCATCTGACAGGGTTGAGGTTCCATTGCGGATCAGTTCCTGTGCGTTATCGAGCCAGACATTCGTTCCATGCGAAAATCCACTGATTCGGACAAGGTCACTGAATTTTTTCGGATTGGTGTCATCAAGCATCTGTCTGGTAAAGCGGGTACGAAATTCCGGGATGCCAAAGGTTCCGGAATTACTGCCAAGTTCTTCGGGAGTAACGCCAAGCGCTGCCGTCGAAGAAAAGATGCTCATGGTCGCTGGGTCATCAAACGGGATTGTTTTTGGGTCACGATGGGTCAGATCTTCGAGCATCTTAATGACCGTAGGATCATCATGGCCTAGAATATCAAGTTTTACCAGTCGGTCATTGATGGAGTGATAATCAAAATGCGTCGTGATGGTCGTCGTATTCTTATCGTCGGCTGGTCGCTGGATTGGCGTAAAATGGTGAATATCCATATTGCGCGGGATAACCATGATGCCACCCGGATGCTGGCCGGTCGTCCGCTTGACGCCGGTGCAGCCTTCGACCATACTGCTGAAATAGGCATCCCTTTTCTTCTGTCCCTTTTCATCAAAGTATTTGCGGACATAGCCATAAGCTGTTTTATCAGCAACTGTCGCTATAGTACCAGCACGAAATACATTGTCCTTGCCAAAAAGTTCTTCTGTGTATTTATGGGCTACCGGCTGATAATCACCGGAAAAATTCAAATCGATATCAGGAACCTTGTCCCCGTCGAAGCCCATAAATACGGCAAACGGAATATCATGCCCATCCTTTATCAGGCCGGTGTCACAAACGGGACAATTCTTATCCGGCAGGTCAAAACCGCAGCCATAGGAGCCATCGGTGATAAATTCGCTGTATTGACAATGCGGACAGCGCCAATGCGGCGGCAACGGGTTTACCTCGGTAATATCGGTCATGGTCGCCACAAAAGAAGATCCGACAGATCCTCGCGACCCAACAAGGTAGCCGTCATCGAGAGATTTTCGTACGAGCTTGTGCGCGATCAGATATAGTACGGCGAAGCCGTGTCCGATGATGGAGGTCAGTTCGAGATTAAGCCGATCCTGGACAATTTGCGGCAGGTTTTCCCCATAGAGAAATTTGGCGGTACTGTACGACATATTCCGAATCTGATCCTCCGCTCCGGGAATCATCGGCGAATACAAATCATCCGGGATCGGCTTAAAGACTTCTACCTGATCGGCAATTTTGCGTGGATTTGTCACAACCGCCGCATAGGCATCATCTTCTCCCAGATATTGAAACTCCGCCAGCATCTCTTCTGTCGTTCGCAGATAGAGCGGCGGCTGCATGTCGGCATCCTTAAAGCCCTTGCCGGCCATTAAAATTGCCCGGTATATCTGATCCTCCGGATTTAAAAAATGCACGTCGCAGGTTGCCACCAATAGTTTTCCCAGCCTTTTTGCCAGATCGGCCACTTTCAGATTGATGGCAATCAAATCCTGATCGGATTGAATATTGGGGAAATCTTCACTGCGAACGAGAAATTCATTATTGGCAATCGGCTGAATTTCCAAATAATCATAAAAGCGGGCAATTTCAATGAGTTCCTCCTCCGGCTGCCCGGCAACAATTGCCCGGATAAGTTCTCCAGCCTCGCAGGCTGAACCGACAATAATACCCTCCCGGTATTCCTGTAAAATTTTGCGTGGCAATCGTGGCTGCTTGTGCAGATAGCGCAAATGTGCCAGGGATACCATCTTATAAAGATTACACAAACCGATATGGTTTTTTACCAGCAAAATAATATGATTCGCCCGCCGCTGCTGGTAATCGTCGCCGACCAGGTACCCCTCCATGCCGTAGATGATTTTTATGTCAAGCTTATTGGCCTTTAGTACCTTGGCTGCTTCGGGGAAAGCCTGAACAACGCCGTGATCTGTAATGGCAATGGCCGGCCAGCCCCAGCGGGCAGCAGTTGTCACCAGTTTTTTTACCGAAACGACGGCATCCATATTGCTCATGTGCGTATGGGCATGGAGTTCAACGCGCTTTTCCGCTGCCCGGTCGTCACGCAGCAGCGGAGTCGTTTTGTACATGCTGTCAACAAACAGGACGAAATCATTCTGGAAGGTGTCAAAACGAACCGAGCCCTTGATTTTAACGGTCATTCCGGCGGCAACACCAGCCTGGACGCGTTCAAATTCTTCCTTGTCCTTGAAAAAGGTCTTGCAGTTTATGCCATCTGTTTTGTCAGCCAACGAAAACGTAAGCAGTTTTGTACCGGTTTTAAATTCACGTACGTCGAAAGTGCCGATCGTTCCCGCCAAAACAACATTTTTCATTTCACCATCAAGATCCGAAATCGGCACCGGTTCGCCCTGAATGGTTTTGCCAAAAATCTGTGGCGAACTAGTAGTCTTGCTGCCGGATGCTGTTTTGCCGGCAGTATTGGCCGGTTCGAGCTGACGCTGTTGTTCAAGCTGCAATGCTTCCATGTATTCCGGGGTCATAAAGTCATCGGTCTGCTCGGCTGCCGGTACATCGGCGGCCTGACATTCAATTTCACAAGCAAAGCCCAGTAATTCCTTAATGACCTTTTGCATGGTCCGGACAACACCATGGGCTTGCATAATCTCTTCGGCCAGCTCACCAAAAACAACGAGAATCAGTTTGCTGCCGGAAAAATGATGCTTGGCTTTAAGCAACAGATGCGTTACCGTCGGATTGCCGTCGGCAGAGCTTTCGATAATCTTTTTCCACAGTCGTTCAACCTCTGCCTCCCAGTCGATAACATCCTGATAAAAAATGACCTGGTTTATCTGACATTTTGTGGCAATATACTCGGCTGCGGTTTCCAGCAAAGATGCGGACAGACGGTTGCGCGTTTGCAGCAAAATTTCCCAGGAATTTTGTTTTAGACTGATCTCCACATGCTTGATCCGGCATTCCTGAAAAAGCTTTTTTTGTTTTTCTTCTACTGGCAGACTGCGAACCAGTTGCCAAAAATCATTCCCTTCGCGGGGAATAATACAATATTTCTGCATAATACCTGAGCCTCTTTCGTCATCCATTGCCTTTTATTCTATCATAAAATATGGTCGCTTCAAAATAGAATCTTTTTGATAAAAGCAATGAAATCTTGTCCGGTATAGGAGTTCTTCTCCATGAAAAAGGCCCCGCAGTTAAGCTGCGGGACCTTTTCGGTCACAAGCGTTTTATCGCTTATGTATTTATAAGAGGTCTTCCGGAATGCTGTCAGCGGCAAGAATCCAGGTGCCAGCTTCATTTTCTTTCATGCCAAGTGGCCGTGCCTCAATGGTCTCACCAGCAACACCAATCGATATTTTGTCCCCCATGCATTCCATAATCCATTGCTGGAACATTTCATTTTTATTTCTGATTATGATATTAGGATCACCGGTGCGTTCATCGTGGTCTTTAAACTCAATGCCGCCGTCCTCATGCCGGCTGATGTAATGATCTGGTTCACCCTTGTGCCTTAATACAACTGAGATATCAGAAAACTTATGAAACCCATTTTTTAAAGCTGTCACCAAGAATCATCTCCTAATTTTAAATTTGAGTCTATTCTGTATATTTCGACAAATGAATGGCGATCCCTGCAAGATCGCCGCTCATTTGTCGAAATATTTGCCGGTATAACTCCCCTGGCTGTTTATTTTTGCAAATGTGCTGTGCTGTTGAGCAGTTCCACTGAGCGAAGCTGTTCATCGTAGCGGATGATATTGACCGCTGTATTATCCTGGCGCAAAGACCAAATATACTGAAGTGGCATATGCAGAGCTTCTGCTAATATTGTGCGGATAATAGCCCCATGAGCTGCAATCAAAACAGTTTCTCCAGGATGTGTGTTGACAATTTCTTCAACTGCTGTCAGTCCGCGCTGTTGAAGCTCAGAAAAGCTCTCTCCGGCGGGAATCAAAATTTTTTCTGGATTGACGAAAAAATTTTTCCCTTGCTTTGGCCACTTTTCCTCGATTTGCGTATAAGTGAGCCCTTCCCAGTCGCCAAAATTCATTTCCCGCAAACCTGCTTTTTCAGTTACGGGCAAGGAAAAGCGGTCAGCAACGCAGCTGGCTGTCTTATAAGCACGCTGCAGGTCACTGGAATAAGCGGCCGAAATTTCCGGGAAAGCAAATCGCTTCGCCAGCATTTGTGCTTGCTGAAGTCCTTTATCAGATAAAGCAATATCCGTCTGACCCTGATAGCGGCCAAGCAGATTCCATTTCGTCTCTCCGTGACGAACTAAAATAATTTTTGTCATACCATTGTACGCTCCTTTAAAACTGCTTGTAATGCAACTACTAAAGCATCATTATCATGGGGGGACTTTACAGCAACCCGGACATAGTCCGTGGAAAGTCCTGGGTAATTGCTGCAATCACGGATCATAATCTGCCATTGCAGCAACTTTTCTCTAAAGAGAGCTGCGCTGTAGCCCGTCCCGCCGATATCAAGCAAAATGAAATTTACAGTTGGCTTGTAAGCTTTGACCTTAGGCAGACCCTGCAAAAGCAGCCATAGGCGCTCCCCCTCTGCTTTGACACTGGCACGGGTTTTTTCCTGATAAGCGGTGGCGTTCAAAGCGGCAATCCCCGCTTTTTGGGCAAGCAAATTTACATTCCAGGGATCTTTGCCAAGCGCAAGCTTTTTTGCCAGAGCCTTATTGGTAGCCGCAAATCCCAGGCGCAGGCCTGGAATTGCATAAAACTTAGTCAGCGACTGCAACAGAAAAAGATTATCATAATCGGCCAGTAATTTTCGACAGCTGTAGACGTCCTGATCTGTGCGAAAATCGATAAAGGATTCATCGATGACAACCAGACAATCATATTTTTTTGCCACCTTAAGACACTCTTCAATCTCCTGTACCGGCAGGAGATTGCCAGTCGGGTTATTGGGATTGCCAAGGACCAGACAATCTGCCTGCTTGATTTTATCGATAAAATCAGGCGACAGAATAAGGGAAAAATCCTGCGCCGCCGTTAGCTCATGATAGGTAATATCAGCCTGACAGGCAAGTGCAGCCCGTTCGTATTCACCGAAAGACGGAACGGGAATCAGGACATTTTTCGGCCGCAGGGTATGAAAAAGAACATACAGTAGTTCCACTGCACCATTGCCTAATACAATTGTATCTGGTAGTAATTTATAATGGGCGGCAAGAGCCTGTTTTAAGTCGGTTGCTTCCGGGTCCGGGTAGTGGATGACTTGACCGATATTATCTTGTATAGCTGCTTTGACTTCATTTGCCAATCCGAGCGGGTTAATATTGGCACTGAAATCCAAAAGCTTACCCGCTCCTGATTGCTGGCGCAAAATTTCATGAATATTTCCGCCGTGCGTGAACTTTTCCTGCATGTTTATCACCTGTTATTCACTAGTTATTCTATAGCCGCCTGCAACCAGGCGGACTGTACGCCAATAGACTAAGTGCGGGAAATGGATTTGCATTTCCCTGACTGCTTTTGTCAGCGCTGCGGACGGAAAATCTGGCGCAAAAAGTAGTCCGAGTACCGTTCCGCTGTGGGCGGCATTGACGCCCACGGCGCCAAGTTCTAAAGCAGCCGCAAGTATTTTCGGCAGCTGTGGCTTATAGAGGATTGCCTGGTTGGCTATTGCGCTGAGAGATGCTGCCTTGCCTACAGAAACAGCATCTGCCTGGGACAGCAGGGCCAGGGCTTCACGAATAAGGGGTTCATTCTCCCGGTTGAGCCGTTCGAGATCTGTCCGGGCATGAAAGCGCAGGGTATCCACCGTACCGCCGGTATCAAAAACGGCAATTTGTAACGGCGGGATGTCAGAAATTTCTTGTTCGCAAGCGCCGGTTATATGGTTCATTTGAACAATGCCGTCAAAAAAAACGCCATCGGTCGGTTCAATCCGGGCTGCGATTGCAGCTACTGTTTCCGGTGCTATCGTTTTTCCCAGGGAAGCCGTTACAGCAAAACAAACCGCTGCGATATCGGCACTGCTTGAGGCCATCCCCTTCCCCGTTAAAAGGTCAGAAGTTATTGACAGCGAAAATGGATATTCCTTTACGGAAAAATAATCCAAAATCGCAGCAACGGCCGCTTGTGCTTTACTGCCACAGCCTGAAAAGCAGGCGGTGCTGTTAAGTGATACCACCGCCTGTGTGTAGACATCAATCGGGCAGGTGACGAGAAAAGGCTTTCCGTTTAGAGTTCCCTGAACGAGCTCGCCACAAGAACCGGGGACTTTTATCGTTAGCCGCATAAGATAAACTCCTATATCATGATGTGAATGGCACAGAGAAACGCAAACAGTGCGAATAATTCACCCAAATGTGTAATCGCACCATAAACATCCCCTGTAAGCCCGCCAAGAATTTTGGTGACATATTTTGCGAAACAAAAAGCCGCCGCAATTGTAGCCAACATGCTTATTATAGCAAAAATCCCCCAGGGTGCAACGAAAAGCAACGTCGAAAAAACAGCAAATATCAAAGCGCTGCGGTTGGCATGCTCGGCAAAGGCTTTCCCCATGCCTTCGGGCCGGGCATAAGGAAAGCAGACGATCGCCATCGTCATGCATAATCTGGCTATAACTGGCATGACAAACAGTGCTGTTGGCAGATACCTGGCATCAAAATCCGCCAACAAGGCATATGCCAGTAATAGATAAGCGGCAAAGGCCACAACAGCATTTGAGCCCACACAGCTGTCCTTCATGATTACAAGCATTTTTTCACGGGTGCGGCCCGAAAAAATACCATCCATGGTGTCCATGAAGCCGTCACAGTGGAGGCCCCCCGTCATTATAATCGGCAGCAGCAAAAGCAAAGCATTACGGATATGCTCCGGAAATAAAATCCCCTGCTGTGGCAGTAAAACGAGCAGTAAATAAGCCGCACCGCCATAGATCGTCCCTAAGACAACACCAATCAGCGGAAAAAATCTAACACTTCGGCCAAAATCTGCGGCAGTCCAGCTCGTCTGCTTTACGATGGATATTCTGGTCAAAAACTGGAGACCAATAAAAAAAGCTTTCAAAAAAAGATTCCTCCCGCAATAAAAATAGAAGCTATAACCAAAAATAAAAATGTGGTTGCATACATCAATCGTATGGTCTGATAGATATGCTGGGGAGCCAGTTCGTTTTGACTGTCCCCCATATAAGCGCGAAAGGAGGGCTGTCCAAAATAGTAATTGAGTCCGCCAAGACGGATTCCCAGGGCACCGGCAACAGCCGCTTCCGGGCACCCCCCGTTAGGACTGGGATGCTTCGATGCATCGCGCCTGAGCATGCGCCAGCTTTCTTTTGCCCGAAACTGCAGGAAAAATGCGGCCAGGACCAATAAAATACCCGTAATGCGGGCCGGTATGTAATTTAAAATATCATCTAATTTAGCGCCGATCCGGCCAAAAAATAAATAACGCTCATTTTTATAGCCAATCATGGAGTCCATTGTGTTGACAGCACGATATAAGACCGCCAGAGGCGCTCCCCCGAGAAAAAAATAAAATAACGGTGAAATTACACCATCAACAATATTTTCGGCAATGGTTTCAACCGCTGCCCGTGTGATGTCCGGTGTATCAAGATTTTTCGTATCCCGTCCGACAATCCAGCCAACTTTGCAGCGCGCCTCCTCCAGATTTCCCTGCTCGAGATAAACGGCGATTTCACGTCCGGCCCGGCTCAGACTGTTCGGTGAAATCGTACAGTACAGCAGCAGCATATTGATAAAAACGGCTAGTGCCGGCAGCTGAGGGAAATAAAAGATGAACAACTGCTCGATCGCCAGAGCAGCCATATAGCAGCTGGCCAAGACCAGACAGACCAGCATTCCGCCGCTCAGCAGCTGCAAGACGGGACTTTGCTTTCTTCGGTATAAAAGTTTTTCGAGCAAGGCAATGAGGTTGCCGATTAAAACGACCGGATGAAGCTTTGTCCTTGGATCACCGATTATGAAGTCAACAAAAACGCTGCCCCAGGCAATCACTAAGAGTTCAGGCATGGCAATCGCCCATGATTTCATGCAGTCGTTTCATATCCAGGCTGTTGCGCACGGTATCAGCCAGACGGTTGTAGCTGGCCTGTTTGGCCGCATAGGTGTTTATGCCGACCGGCAGTGGTTCCAGTTTTTTATGCCGGCGGATTGCATTTAAAAGCGCCCGGCGGTATTCATCGTTGTCAAAAATCCCATGAATATAGGTTCCCATCACAAGACCGTCAGCGCGGCAAAGCCCATCGGGAAGATCGACAGCTGCAGCCGAACGCTCAGTCAGGCGGAAGGGATGCTGGACATTTTCATCGAGGAAAACCGTCTGTCCCATATGAATCTCATAGCCGTGAAGATTTCTCGCTTGTATTTTACTGCCTAAAAATACCATTTCCTCACAATCGGCATTGACTTGTGAGGTCAATTTATGCTTACTGAAAGTCGTTTCCATTGGCAGCAGATCCATGCCTTCAATCTGTCCGTGCTTTGATTCGGTATGATACGGATCATAAATGGCCCGGCCCAGCATCTGATAGCCACCGCAGATGCCAATGACAGGAATCCCCTGGCAGATAGCGGCTTTAATCGTTTTTTCAAGGCCAGAACGACGCAGATAGAGTAGATCTTCGGTTGTATTTTTACTACCAGGCAGCAAAATCAAATCAGGACGACCGATCGATTCCCCCTGTTTGACATAATACAGCGAAACATCTTCTTCACCAGCCAAAGCATCAAAATCGGTAAAATTCGATATTTTAGGTGTCTGAATTACAGCAATTGCCAAATCCTTTTTTTTGCGGGAAGTGCCACTGGTTTTTTCCTCAAGCGAAACGGAATCCTCGTCATCAATTCCCAAATGGTCAAGATGAGGGATAACGCCGAGAACCGGCTTGCCAGTTTTTTCTTCAAGAAAGGTCAGGGCGGGTTCCAGCAGTGTTATATCACCGCGGAATTTATTGATGATCAACCCTTTGACCAACGCCCGTTCCTCTTCATCGAGCAGTTCCAGCGTTCCGACCAACGAAGCCAGTGCCCCCCCACGGTCGATATCGGCAATCAAAAGTACTGGGGCCTGAAGGTGCTTGGCCACACGCATATTCACGATATCATTGGCCTTGAGATTTACTTCTGCCGGGCTGCCCGCCCCTTCAATGACAATAGTATCGTATACGGCATCAAGGCGTTGCAATGATTCCTTCACTGCTGAAAACGCCTTGAGTGAATACCCCTGATGATATTCCTTCGCCGACATATTTCCGATGGGTTCTCCCATTAAAACGACCTGTGAGCAGGCATTGCCTGTAGGTTTTAGCAATACGGGGTTCATGTCTACCATAGGTTCAAGTCCCGCAGCTTCCGCCTGTGCAACCTGTGCCCGGCCCATCTCCTTGCCATCACGGGTGACGTAGGAATTCAATGCCATATTTTGGGCTTTGAAGGGAACGACTTTTTTGCCGTCCTGATAGAAAATCCGGCACAGAGCCGTTGTCAAAATGCTTTTCCCTACATGGGAGCTTGTCCCCTGCAGCATAATGTAATTTGCCATGCTTCTTATGCCTCCAAATGTTGTGCTAATTTTTTTATATTAAGCGGCAGCCCGCAGGCTACCAGATAGACGTCAGCCGCATCCCGGGCAATGGCCTGATTGGCGAGTCCCGACAAATCACGATATTGCCGGGCCAAGGCATTTTCCGGCACGATTCCAGCTCCCACTTCATTGGTCACAATAACCACTGTACTGTCACAGACAGCTATCGCCCGGAGTAGGCTTGTAATTTTTCCTAAAACATGATCATGCTGCGCTTCAAGGTCTGCCGGTAAATCCGGCTGACAGAGCAGATTGCTCAGGTACAAGGTCAGACAGTCAAATAAAATCAAGTCATTGCCAGCGGCTACAGCCTGCTGTATGGCCCGTTCCGGAGCAAGGGGGGCTTCATATGTCTGCCAGTTTTCCGGCCGGCGCTGGCGATGAAGATCAATGCGATAGCGCATTTCTTCATCGCGAATTTCTGCAGTTGCTATATAGGCAATTTTTTTGCCATGGAGCATAGCATATTTTTCAGCGAAACTGCTTTTACCGCTGCGCGCACCGCCCGTTACAAGAATAAGCTTTCCCACGTTATTTCGCCTCCTGTTTTTGTTCTGCCTGATAAGCCCGGCAATTTTCAATGAAGGCGGCTCCCGCCTGTGGACAGCCGGCAAAATGCAGGTGCAGATAGGAGCCAAGAATTCTTTCGGACGCATAACCGGCTGCATACTGCTGATTATTTCTGTTTTTAGTAAACGTAAAAGCCCAGGGATACTCGGGAAGATCCGTTGGCGCAATATAAGAGGAAAAATGAAACTCATGCCCCCGCAGGACAGAGTTCTTCATTCCCAATAACGTATTTTGGCGCATCTGTGCTTTTACATAACCGACGGTCTGCAGCTTTTCATTCATCCGGCAGCTACCGGGAATAACGCCAGCCATTATATGAGACTTTCCCGAAAAATCAACCAGTGCTTCTGTAAGATACATAAAGCCGCCGCATTCAGCATAAATCGGCTGTTTTTTCTGGGCCGCTGCGCGCAGGGCCAGAAGCATCGGCTTATTTTCTGAAAGCTGCTGGGCAAATACTTCCGGGAACCCCCCGCCAAGAAAAATCCCATCGGCCGGTGGCAGCGTCTGATCCGCAAGCGGACTGAAAAACACGATATTGGCGCCCTGCTGCTCCAGCGCGGCCAGGCTTTCCGGATAGTAAAAGGAAAAGGCGTCATCCTTGGCCACGGCAATGGTGATATTCCGGGGAGTCGCCTGCTTCGGCAGCGTATTTTCTCTTTGCAACGGCTCTGCTGCCATCGCAATTTCCCGGAGCCGGGGAAGATCTATATCTGCGGCCATCCTTTGGGCAAACAGGCCAATCCGGTCCGTTGTTTCATTTTCTGTCGTTGGCACAAGCCCGAGGTGCCGTTCTGGCAGTTGCAGGTTTTGATCGCGGAAAACAGCACCGAGGACAGGAATTGATAATTTTTCCAGGGCATGTTCAATCATCTGCTTATGGTTTAAGGAACCAACCCGGTTTAAAATAACCCCAGCCAGATTCACCGCAGGATCATAGTTTTTAAATCCCAGGGCAATCGCTGCAGCACTGTCTCCCATAGCCTTTACATCAATAACTAATATGACAGGAGCTTTTAGCAGCTTGGCAATAGCCGCCGTTGAACTGATGCCATTCTTGCCGCCATCATAAAGTCCCATAACGCCCTCGATAATCGCTATATCCGCATCACCGGCAGTACTGCAAAAGATATCCTGTATCTTTTCTTCGCTGACCAGCCAGGAATCAAGATTATGTCCTTTCCTGCCACTGGCAAGTTCATGATAGCCTGGATCAATATAATCCGGGCCGATCTTATAGGATTGTGGCGCGTATCCCTGCTCTCTTAATGCAGCCAGAATCCCTGTCACAATTGTAGTCTTGCCGGAGCCGCTGTGCACAGCCCCAATCACGATACGGGGAATATTTTTTTCTCCCATACTATCAACCTCTATCTTCTGTTATCGAGCAAATACATAATGGCATTGAGTGCAGCTACTGCAATGGGACTGCCGCCTTTAGTTCCCTCAACGGTGATATAGGGTGCCGGAGACTTTTGGGCAAGAACAGCTTTTGATTCGGCCGCCCCGACAAAACCGACAGGGACACCAATAATGGCTGCCGGATGAATGCCTTCTTCCTCAATCAGACGCATGACTTCAAATAAGGCTGTAGGCGCATTGCCGATGGCAACAATTGCCCCATCGAGTTTTTTGCCAAACGCGCGCATAGCCGCCATGGAACGAGTGATGCCTTCGGCTTTGGCGGTAGCTGCCACGCCTTCATCAGCAATGAGGCATTCTACCTTGCCGCCGAAAGACGCCAATTTTTTCTTGTTAATGCCGGTACGAACCATTTCCACATCGGTGTAGACATTACAGCCGGATTTCAAAGCAGCCTGTGCCGCTGCAATCACTTCCGGATGTATCTTGATGACCGAAGCGTATTCCACATCGCCTGCAGCATGAATGATGCGGGAAAAAACTTTTGTCTCCTCGGCACTGATTTTTAATTCGCTTAAATACGGTGCGATGATTTCCATACTTTTATTTTCGATTTCCATAGGCTTTGTTATAAAATTCATTTAAAATCCCTCATTTGTCATATATTTTCTGACAAAAGCCAGTACCGCTTCATAGCTGCTTGTTGCCTGCGGATAAGAAAGACGCGGTCGATCCACCAGTACTACAGGCAACCCTAGATTGATGGCTGCTGTCAGCTTTGTATCGGTGCCGCCAACACTGCCGCTGTTTTTGGTTAAAATCACATCGGCCTCATATTTTTTGTATAGTTCTTCGTTAAGCGCCGTGGAAAATGGTCCCTGTAAAGCTACAATATCCCGCGGTGTAAAACCAAGTTCCAGGCATTCCGCGATAACGGTTGTCTCCGGCAAAACCCGGGCGATTAGCCGGCAATCGCGAAGAGCAATTGCGTGTTTGAGCACCGCCAGATTGCGGCTGCCCGTGGTAAGAAAAATATTTTGGCCAAGAGCAGCTGCTTTTTCAGCGGCTTCCTCATAGTTTTTCACCAGAAAAAGCCGGTTGTAATCCGGCAACTCGGATTCCTCCCGCTCATAGCGGATAAAAGGAATTTGCAGTTCACGGCAAGCGGTCATCGCATTTTCCGACACATTCACCGCGTATGGATGTGTCGCATCGACAAACACACGGATTTTATGCTGTATAAGCACTTTTTTCAGTGCCGGCAGGTCCAGGGGAGTGTCATTGACGAGCAGATGATCATGGCTTTCCAGCAGAATCTTACCATATGAACTCACCACGGAAGCCAGAACCTGATAGTTTTCCGCCAGCAGCCGGGCTGTTATTTCCCGCCCATCCTGCGTACCAGCTGCTACAAAAATCATAAATGATAGCCCCGCGGCGTGATCATGAAATCGTCTTTTACATAGGTTTTGCTATTGCCGATGATGACAAGTGAAAACATATTGATTTCTTCTTTAGTGAATTCTCCCAGCGTAGAAATCACAGCCTTTTCCTCGGCACGGGAAACACTGTGGACAATTCCTACCGGCGTGTCAGGCGATTTATGCTTGAGCATAATTTGCTGAATTTCTTCGATATGCTGCGTGCGTTTTTTGCTTTTTGGATTATACAGCGCTACGACAAAATCGCCCTGCGCGACAAGATCAGCCCGTTTTTTAATCAAGTCCCATGGGGTCAGTAAATCACTTAAGCTGATCACAGCAAAATCGTGCATCAGGGGTGCGCCAAGAATGGCAGCCGCGGCATTGACGGCACTGATTCCCGCAATAATATTGACTTCTGGGCGTTTCGTGGCATCAATCTTCATCAAAAGTTCGAGCACCAGGCCAGCCATACCGTAGACACCGGCATCGCCGCTCGAGATTACCGCTACCTCTTTATTATTCAGGGCTTTATCAACTGCCATCTGACAGCGGTCAATTTCCTGCATCATAGCGGTACCGATGATTTCTTTACCGCCGATAATTTGTTCAATTAATCCTATATAGGTATTATAGCCAACAATAACGTCGGCAGATTCAATCGCCCGACGAGCTCGCGGGGTCATATCCTCAAGACTTCCCGGACCTATTCCGATAACTGTTATTTTTCCCATGCAATTGCCACCGTCACTTTCGAAAATTTTTCTTTTTTTAAAATGAGCTTTTTTTCTGATGAAGCCTGCAGTGCTGCAGCTTCACAGACATTGCCAACACCGATTTTCCGTTTGACAAAGGGGGATATTTCAAGATCACAGCGCTCGATCATCTGCTGCAGCTTATCGTTTTCATAAAAACAAATGGGAACACCAAGTTCGTGCGCTGCTGCCAGTAGCCCGGTTTCATCCTGTTTAAGAACAGTGGAAGCCAATAATCCAATATCCTGGCGTTTGGCAGCGATTTTTTTGCAAGCGGCGTCAATTGCCGAAAAAATCTCCTGCTTCGTGGTGCCACGCCGACACCCGATGCCAAGGACCAATTTTCTTGGCATTAGCAAAATTATATTTTCAGGAATCGAAGCTAGCGCCTGGTTTGTCAGGACAACCGCCGGCAGCTTGCTATTCGTTATATCTGCCAAATCCTCAACATTCTTGGCTATGATATTGTTCCCTCTAAGTCGTTGCTGATAAAAATCGCGGTCAGGAAGCGCACAGTCAATATAAAAGCTGACGGCAATTCCCTCGGCCAAAGCGCGATTGACATGCTTTAAATGTTCCATCGGCAAAATATTCAGCTTGAGCTCTCTGGCAAGGACATCCGCTGCCAGTCTGCCGTTTACATCGGTTGCTGTCGTAATGACCGGCTGCGCATTGATCATAGCGGCGATCTTATGTGTCAGCTCATTGGCGCCACCAATATGGCCTGATAAAAGACTGATTACATGCTTTCCCTGTTCATCAAGAACAAGCACAGCCGGGTCCATTGTCTTTTTTTCTATATGCGGGGCAATCATGCGCACCGCTATGCCTGCAGCGCAGATAAATACCAACGCATCATAACGATGAAAAATCTTTGCAATGCAGGCTTTCAATTCCTGGTATTCTATAAACCCATCGGTAAGTGAATGCCGCTGTGTTTTGACAAAGAGTGCGTGTTTTCCACCAAACTCGATCTGCAGGCGCTTAGCTAAATCTGCTCCCCGCCGAGTTACCGCAATTAGTGCACAGTTCATTTTGCATCCCTGTACATATGGCTGAATTCCGGGGCATAAAGCCGCGACAGCTCATAGGAAGTATCCAGGCAGCGGCTGACAACAATCATCGCCGTCCGGGTGATATCCTTATCCTTAATCGCTTCGACAATCGTTGCCAGTGTTGCCCGGATGATTTTTTCTTCCGGCCAGGAAGCTTTTTGAACAATCGCAATCGGAGTCGAGGCATCATAGCCGCCTTCGATCAATTCTTTTACGACCTCGTCGAGCATATGGATGCTGAGAAAGATGCACATCGTGGCATTATGCGCCGCCAGTGTCCCCAGTCGTTCTTTTTCCGGAACCGGCGTCCGGCCTTCATTGCGGGTGATAATAACGGTTTGTGAAATCCCCGGCAAAGTATATTCCTGCTTGAGCGCAGCCGCTGTAGCTAAAAAGGAGCTGACCCCCGGGATTACCTTGTATTCGATCTGGCGACGGTCAAGCTCATCCATCTGTTCCTGAATAGCCCCATAGATACTAGGATCGCCTGTATGCAGGCGCACAACTGTCTCACCGGCTTTAACGCCGTTTTCAATGACTTCAATAACCTCCGGTAATGTCATCGAAGCACTGTTATAGATTTTTGCGCCCTGACGAGCCAGCCCTAACAGTGCCGGATTTACGAGTGAACCGGCATAAATAATGATATCCGCTGCCTGCAGCAGTTTTTGTCCCTTGACGGTAATGAGCTCCGGATCCCCAGGGCCTGCACCAACGATAAATACTTTCATAATATGTACCTCCTGAAATTATATCTTTTTACATGTAATGATGTGAATGGGGTTGAGGGCCTGTACCATATCGTAATCCCCTACAGAATTCAGGCGGTTTGCCTGGATCTGAACGGCCTCATATTTGTAATCGCTGCGCTTACGCATATAAGCCAGCGCCTCATACAGCGTCTGTATAGTTACACAGTTTAAGACGATTCTACCACCGTGTACCAGCTGCTGGTCCGCAGCATCGAGAATTTCCCGCAGCTTTTTGCCGCTGCCACCAATCAAGACGACATTGCAAGCTGGCAAGGAAGCCAATGCGGCGGGAGCCTCACCTTCCAGGATTGTTATGTTCTCTACGTGAAACTTATCGGCATTTTTTCGGATCAAATCCGTACCTTCCCCTTTGCGCTCAACCGCATAAACATGTCCTCCGGGCGCAAGCAGCGCGCTTTCAATGGAGAGTGAACCGGTTCCGGCACCGATGTCCCAAATAACATCGTCTTCCTGTATCTTTGCCTTTGTCAGGGTTAATATCCTGATTTCCTGTTTTGTCATTGGAATCTTGCCTCGGCAAAATTCATCATCTTCTATACCTAACATATGTCTCATGCTGTCACCACCATAATGCAATGTGAAAAATCCTCGCTGGTGCCCATGGTCCCCAGCGTTGCTGTGGCAATCTCTTCATCTTCGTAAGAAAGCCGGGCACAGCAGTAAACCTTGGTTTCCGCTGGCCAGCCCCGCGCAAGCAAAAGACGGGCAATGGCCTGTGAAGTATATGCCGTGTCCGTCAGTATTCCAAGGACAGCCCCTGTTTCGTAATGCAAATCCTGTTCTTCCGGCCCACGCCCGTGCAGGCTTAAAAGCCGCGCCGTTTGCCACGGCAATGCAAGCCTGGCAAAGGCCAGCTGCATCGAGCTGATACCGGGAATTACCTGCAGCCGGCTGGGCGAAAAAACATTTCGCAGGGCAGCCAGCAATGAATAATACCCCGGATCCCCGGAAACCATAACTACTACCTCCGTGTGGAGACTTTCTTCTTTTATAAAATCCAGCACGGCCTGTATATCACCAGTAATGGCCATCGTTTTTGTCCCAGGCTTGGCAAACGTATCGAGTGCCCGCCGGCTGCCGAGCAGAACGCCAGCCGAATCGATGTATTTTTTTGCCACAGGGACAAGATATTCCGGTGCTCCCGGACCGATGCCGGCAACAATTATTTTATGTTCCATCCTAAATCCCTCCCAATAGCACTGGCTGTCTCATCCATTGCCAAAATTTCTCCCTGCAGTGTCAGCAAAACGGTTCCAATGGTGAGTTCATGAAATACATAGCGTTCGGCACGTTCACTGGCCCGGCGGGCCAGCCGCTGATACACCCCTTGCAAGCCGTAGCCATTGATAATCGGCAGGGCAGCCTCCGTGGTGGTAGCTGCCAAGACCTGCTCAATTCCTTCAGCTGGCATGCCCATTGCGCCTGCATAGGCAGCCAATGTTTCCAGTCTTGCATCCGCAATGCGATTATGTGTATAAAAAATGCCCGCAGCAATTTTACTGATTTTACCGATATGACCAAACAGCATTACCTGTCGGATCTTTCGTTCCACCGCACATTCAAGCATATGCCCAATAAAATTGCTGGTCTGAATTAATGCTTGCGGTGGCAAGTTGCATTTGTCACGGGCAATGGTTTCGCCAATTTTCCCCGGAACAAAGACAATGCTGTCAAAACCGGCAGACTTAGCTACATCAATCTGCGGTGAGAGTGAATTCTTGAACCCTTCCTCTGACATAGGGCGCACAATACCCGTAGTTCCGATAATCGATAAGCCCCCCTCAATTCCCAAAACCGGATTTAAGGTCTTTTGAGCCAGTTCAGTTCCGGCCGGCAATGAAATCGTGATTTCACAATCGGCCTGTTCGCCTAGAATTTCCTGCACTACCTGCTGCATCATGGTCCTTGGCCCCGGATTAATGGCCGGTTCGCCCACAGGGACTGACAGTCCCCCCTTGGTAACCGTGCCGACCCCCGGACCAGCAACAAACTTTATCCCACTGCCAACAGCCCCGGGCTTTGCTTCAACCAATACGGGCATCCCATTGGTAATGTCAGGATCATCCCCGGCATCTTTTATCACTTTGGCACTTGCCCCGGCTGTAGTCAAGGTCACACTTTCAATGGGAATGCAGATGCGTTCCCCACTTAGGGCAGAAATTTCAACGCTATTTTTCGTAGTGCCTGTGAGTCTTATAAGTGCCGCTTTGAGTGCAGCGGCAGCACAAGCACCAGTTGTATAACCACTGCGCATTTCCTTTTTCAAAACAATAAACCCCCTGCCTATGGCAGGGGGCATAAAATACCGAGCCCTAGCTCTTTAAAATAAGATCGGACTTTGTATTCGTACCACCTGCCTATCTACCGTAGGTCGCAGGCGAAAAACTTCGCCCTGCGGTGTCGCTGAACAGGCAGGTCTCCTGGCTAAAATCATCATATTTTCAGCCTTCCCAAGAATTTTTCTCAGTGGCAAATTGAAAATACTCCTTACTACAGTGGCGGGACCGCACCAGTATTCCACTGGATTTCCCTATTAAGTAAAAATACGCCTGTTCCAAATTATATAATTTTAAGTCATGCCAATTATTATAGCATATTATGAATATATTCGCATGTTATCCGCACAATTAGTGAAAAATCAGGGGGTATTTTCCATTATTCCTTGCAAAATCAAATTGTTGTCGGCCCTTTTTACGAGAACAAGCTTTTGCTGAACTGCCGGTGACAGGCGTTTATAGTCAATCTCCCGTAAAATAAAATATGCCGATGGATTTTTTGCCAGTAGTTGTTCCATATCCGGAATCTGCGTTGCCGAAAAGACAAGTTCCTCTCCATAGATATCCCCGTAAAAGGCAATGCCCGGACGAAGGAATTTCGATATATATACAATATCCTGGCCATTGTAGCTGTTTTTAAGCTCAAGAGCAACCGCCTCTGAAGAGAATTGCGGGGCCACTGCCGGAACGAGCATTCCTGAAACAACTGCTGCCAGTCCAAACATGCCGATGATTTGTAGAAAAAACGCATTTGCCGCTTGACGCTTCCATAAGAAACAGGCTGCAAAGATACCAATAAACAGCAACACGAAAATCAGACATATTGCCGTGAGCTCCATTCCCGGCAATGATTTTAGGCCCTGCCAGGTGCCATAGGAAAAACCAGCGGACAGCAGCAACAGGGTTGCAATCCATCCCCAAAAACGTTCTGTCTGATAAAAATCCTCCCATAAAGAGTTAATGTACCAGCCGACAAGAATTGCCAGTGGCGGATACATTGGCAAAATATAAGAGACCAGCTTTGTCTGGGCAACAGAAAAAAAGACAAATACAAGTCCGGCCCAAAGGCTGAAAAAGAGTAGTTTCCCCTGTTCACGAGCTCCGCTTGTAAAGGCCCGCCAAAGTGCCTGTGGCAAAACCGCACACCAGGGAAAAAAGCCTATCAGCAACACTGGCAGATAGAAATACCACATAGTTTTTGACGGATGCTCCGGTGAAGTAAATCGCGTTATATTATGAAATCCCAAAAAAGTGTCAACGAAATCATGACCATGAAAATATATCATCGCCCCATACCACGGAGCAAAGACAATAAACATCAGCAGTGATCCGGAAAAAAGTCGAGAATGTTTCAGTTCGCTGAGTCTGCCGGAACAAAGGAGATAGACAAAGCCAATTACCGCCGGGAAAAAACCGATAGGACCTTTTGTCAAAACAGCCAGCCCCATAGAAAAATAAAATAAATAATATCGTTTTTGAATGAAGGCCAGCAGCGATGCACTGATAAACAAGGTCAAAGTTATATCTGTGACCGCAGCTTTTGCCAGATAAAAATACTCAAAACTTGTTGCCAGAATCAATGCGCTGATAAAAGCCGTACGGCGATTGAAGATATCTTTGACAGAAAAATACAGAGAAAGACAGCCCACCACACCTAATAAGGCCGAGGGAAAGCGGGCCGCAAATTCTCCTGTTCCAAAGAGCTGCACAGCTCCCATAATCAGCCAATAATACATCGGCGGTTTATCATACCAAAAATCACCGTAAATAAGCGGTGAGATAAAACTTCCCTGTGCCAGCATCTCTTTGGCAGTCTGTGCATAAACTGGTTCATCTGGGTCAAGCAAGGAAAATGCATCCAGATTAAAAAATATCATGCAGACCGAAACCAACACTATAATTCCGATATCTCCATATATGTTTCTTGTCATAAAAGCCTCCTAAAATGCTGGTTTATTTATTTTGTGAGCTGTTTGTTTAGGAAATCGCGACCAAAGACCTTGATTGTGTAATAGAACCCGATCAAAAATGGTATGTATTCAGCAATAATCCGCCAAAATACGGCAACAATGCCAACCGTGCCAGCCGGCACCAGATCATTAAACAGGAGAACAAAGCCGCCTTCGGCAATTCCTGATCCTCCGGGCGTTGGCGAAAAATAGAGCAGCATATTGAGAAAGATCATCCGCCCCATAACCGTATACCAGTCGGCTTCAACGCCGAGGCCAAGCAGCAAAAACGGTACAACACTGTAAATGGCAATCAAACTAAGTCCTGATTCTATAAAGACTCGCAACATGCTCAGCGGCGCTGCTGAAAGCAGCACCACGGCTCCCTTGATATCACGATAGAAGGCCAAAATGATTTTTCGCCGCCGCCGCACAAGCCGACGACTGAGTTTAATCACAAAAAAATCAAGAAAATTTGTTTTAAAGGCCCAAATAATCAGTATAATCCCCAAAAAAGCTGTAAAAGAAATTCCCATAAGGGTCTGATCGGATACCCCCGGTAAAATGCCAGTATCATGTAGGAAAATAAATGGCATGCACAGTACAAGAAACAGTATCGAAACTAATGTTCGGACAATCACCAGGACAGTGGCTTTACCAGTAGGAACGCCAGCATGGCGCAAAAAAATCAGCTGTGCCACGGCGCCCCCGGTAGCCCCTGGTGTCAATAACGCCAAAAAATAATTTCCGAATACAACTTGTACAGCCTGCGTCAATGAGATATGCTCATTGGATATCTTTACGAGGTGCATCAGACGGGTCCCATCTAAAATAAGTCCGATGATGACGAATAGGACAGCCAGAATTACGGACCAGGCTTTAAACGCCGTCAGATTGCTCAGGGTATTCATATCAACGGTAAAATAGATGACGCCGCCGGAGATTAATAGTACCAGGACAATCAACACGACAAATCGTTTATAAAATTTATTCATGCGATAACTCCTTAAATGAAATCAGATTCACATGATTTTCCTTGATCCAGTTTAAAATTTCAGTCGAGGTCACGGCCTGAAATTCTTCTTCCCAATGGTACGGCCAGCCGTACTGCTGTTGCAAAAGAGCGTTATCTCGCCCCGGATGGATCATGATTTCTGAGGTTCCGTTTGGCAGGGCTTCAAGAATGGCCCGTAGAAAGCATTCCTGCATATGTCCGCCGGCTACCATGCCGAAAAAAAAGTCCGGGGTGTAGATTCCCTGCCGTTTGGCCCGAACCCTGGCAATTTCCGCCAAAGCCGTCAGTCCGCATTTGGCGATCTTTCGCCCCAAGGGTGCCGGAAAATTGCCAGAAAAACCACAGGCTTCCGCTGGCAGGCGCATCTTGTTGATGCCATTTTCCTTTGCCAATTCAAGGCATATGGTAAAAATCCCCGGCAGAACGTGCAGATGCTGATGACTGTCAATATGTGTCGGCACAATGCCCCAGGCTTGTATCCGTTTGATCTGGGCTTCGCATTCACGCCGCACTTCCAGCAAGGAAATCTTCCCCGCGATATATTTTTTGATAAACACCATATGATCAGCCCAAAAACAGCCATTTTCATCGACCAAAGAAGGCACCTCCTCCGGTGGCAGTACGGGGCGCTCCGCTACCAGCGTCAGATGAACACCAACACCAAGTGTTGGCAATGCAAGAGCCGCTGCCGCCGCTGCTTCACCGGCCTGTCCAGAAGCCATTAGAGAAGTACTGGTGATGCAGCCATCTTTATGTCCGGCAATAATTGCCTCGTTTACTGATACATGCAGGCCGAAATCATCGGCATTTATAATTAAGTTTCTCAAAGTTTTTCAGCCTCAATGTTCCACAAATTCGACATGACTTGCATAAGCACTATGATTGTGGATGGATTCGTAATTTTCGCATTCAATCGAAAACCAGTTGATTTTTTCAATTTTCCGCAGAGCCAAAACTAGATCACGCAAAATGTCTTCAACGAATTTTGGATTCTCATAAGCTGTTTCTGTAACATATTTTTCATCGTCACGTTTGAGCAGCGGATAAATTGGACAAGAACCCTGTGCCTCCATCATAGCCGCAAGATCTTCAATATAGATATCACCCGCATCTTCTTCATATTGAATCAGAACTTTCATCAGCCCACGCTGATTGTGGGCACCATATTTTGATATTTCTTTGCTACAGGGGCACAACGAAGTGAAGGGCACATTTACCCCCAGCGTAAATGTCATTTTTTCACCAGCGGCTTTTTCTGCTGTAAAGGAACAGTCCAGATCAAGCACGGATTTGCGCTTGCTGACCGGAGCAGTTTTATCAATGAAATACTTGAAATCTATTTTGAGATATGCAGACTGAGCGTCAAGCTTAGCGAGCGCATCGTCAAGAATCCGGTTCATTTCCGGCTGGCTGATCGGCTGCTTATTCCAGTCGCTGAGAATTTCTAAAAACCGGCTCATATGTGTGCCCTTGTATTCCATCGGCAAGTCAACGGTAAATTTTATCTTTGCCAGCACCTGCTGAAAGGCTCCGTCTTTTGTTTTTATTAAAAACGGCAAATGCGCATCATTGATTCCGACTTTTTGGATGGCAATCCCGCGTTTATCTTTACTGCTTTGGATATCTTTCAAATCCATTCCTCCTCTTTAAAGGTAGGCTACAGGATCTTTGATCCCTGCCTCGGCAAACCCCTTAAGCCGCAGTTGGCAGCTATCACAGGTACCGCAGGCTTTTTCGCCGCCATTATAGCAGCTGTGTGTATATTCAAGCGGGGCCTTTAATTCCGTTCCTAATAAGACAATATCTTTTTTTGACAATTTCTGCAACGGGGTTATAACTTTTATCTGCCGATGATCCGCAGCGGTTGCCTTTGTTGCATAATCTGCTAAATCCTGAAATTTTTGAATGAATTCCGGCCGACAATCAGGATATCCCGAATAATCAACAGCATTGACGCCAATATAGACCGCATCTGCTCCGACAACTTCAGCATAACCAAGTGCATAGCTGAGAAATATCAGGTTTCGTGCCGGCACATAGGTAACGGGAATATCTGCCCGCTCGGTATCTCCTTCCGGCACGGAAATTGTGGCATCGGTCAAAGCTGATCCGCCAATTTCATTCATATTGGTATCAATAATCAGATGTTTTTTTACATTATAATATGCTGCGACTTTTTTTGCACATTCGAGTTCAATGCTGTGCCGCTGATGATAATTAAAGCTTATTGGATAAACCTCCAACCCCTTGCTTTTAGCAACGGCCATGCAGACGGTTGAATCGAGCCCCCCGGAAAGTAAAACGACTGCTTTCATTATAAATTCCTCCTAAAATAGCAATTTTATCCGCGTAAAGCAGCAATCACTGCTGCCGGATTTTCCGCGCCATAAACAGCTGAACCGGCGACAAGAATATTGGCTCCGGCCGCAATGACAAGTTTTGCAGTGTCAGCGTTTATGCCCCCATCGACCTGGATGTCAACATTAAAGTCATTACCGTCAATAATCGCCCGCAAGCGCTCAATTTTATCGAGTACGGACGGAATAAATTTTTGTCCGCCAAAGCCAGGATTTACTGTCATAAGTAAAACCATATCGAGATCTGGCAAAATTTCTTCGATAACTGATAAAGATGTCCCTGGATTCAATGCCACAGCAGCCTTGGCTCCGCCAGCTTTAATTGTCTGGACGATCCGGTGCATGTGCTTTGCTGTTTCGGCATGAAAACAAATGAGGTCAGCCCCAGCCTCTAAAAAAGCCGTAATCTGGTTTTCCGGCTGTTCAACCATCAGGTGTACATCAAAGACAGCTTTTGTTGTCTTGCGCAGTGCTGCTACGACTGGTGAGCCAAACGTTATATTCGGCACAAATTGTCCGTCCATAATGTCAAGATGGATGTAATCGGCTCCTGCATCTGTAACTTTCTTTATTTCGTCTGCCAAATAGGCAAAATCAGCCGATAAAATGGATGGTGCTATTTTTATCATAAATTAAAATCCCCTTTTAATGTTTTGTATCTCGCTCAGTATATTCAGATAAGCGCTGTAACGGTCAGCTGAAATCGTGCCAGCTGCCACAGCATCTTTTATGGCACATTGCGGTTCATGATCATGGCTGCAGCTGCTGTATTTGCACTGACCTAGGAAAGGTCTGAATTCAACAAAGCAGGCCGCCAGATTTTTGGAGTCAATATGCGTAAAGTCCGTAGCACTGAAGCCCGGGGTATCAACCACAAAGCCACCGCCAACAAATGGCATCAGCTGTGCCAACCGCGTCGTATGCTTACCGCGCTTGATTTTTTCACTGATAGAGCCCGTAGCTAAATTCAAGTTATTATCAAGTGCGTTGAGCAGCGTTGATTTCCCCACCCCGGAGGGGCCGGCAAAAACAGAAATTTTGTCAGTTAGCGCCGTCCGTAGTTCATCAAGGCCAGCGTTTTCTCCGGCGGAAACAAATAAGACCTTATATCCCATCTGCTGGTAAGGTGCCAGCAACGATCTAATATCTGTCATATCAGCGATATCTATCTTATTTATGCAAATCAGGACATCTTGCAGCCCCGAATCCTCAGCCAGAACTAAAAACCGATCTAAGAGCAATGGGTGCAGATCCGGCTGGGCACCGGCAAAGGTTAGGACCACCTGGTCGACATTTGCCACTAGCGGACGCGTAAGCACACTGTGACGCGGCAAAACCTCTTCAATTATACCCGTTTCAGCAGCAAGCGGTTCAAAACGAACCCGGTCCCCCACCGTAATGGAATACCGATCTTTTTTAAAACGGCCGCGCAGCTTACAGACAAAAACCGTCTCCTCATGCTGAATATAATAATAACTGTTTAAAGTTTTAATTACAATTCCTTCTAGCAAGACGGTCCCTCCTCTATCGCAGCTATTTTCAGTGCGTATCTTTTTGCACATCATCTTGTTTTGTGTTTTTGTCAATTTCTTTACCTGTTGTCTTGGCACTATTTTTTGCCGTATTTTTTTCTGCGGATTTTTCTTGTTTCGCGACAGTAAAGGCAATACTGCTGCCTTCATCGGTCTCGGATCCACCAGCTGGAGTCTGGCTCAGTATTGTACCAGCGGCCTTGGTGCTCTCTACTTCTGTCACGGTACCAATCCGTAGATTTAAGCTTTTCAATTGATTTTCGACGGAACCGATCGTGCTGCCAGTAAAATCAGGTACCAATGTCTGTTTTGTCTTTTTCCCCTTGCTGACAACGATATTCACCATCTGCCCTTTGGCGATTTGTGAACCAGCCCTTGGATCCTGCGCAATCACATTGCCGGCAGGATCATCGGAAAATTCCTCTTCGATTTTGCCAAGCTTTAGTCCAAGTTTTTTCAATTTATCCTCGGCACTTGCCTTTGATATCCCACGTAAATCAGGCATTTCAATTGCTTCGCCGCCTTTGCTGACATAAATCGTAACAAGCCGTTGTTCCTTTACCGTTGATCCGGCCTCTGGGGTTTGCGAAACAACTTTTCCTTCAGGGACAGTCGCATCATAAGCCTCAGCAATTTTCACCCGCAGGTTTTTATCTTCCAATGTTTTCTTAGCAACATCAGCGGTCTTGCCAACAACATCGGGCACAACCACGGTCGTTGTACTCCAAAACTCGCCATACGCCAAAAACGCCCCGGTAAAAAATCCCAGCAGCAAAATAACTGCCAAGCCTAAAATAAATTTTTTCGATTTTTTTTCACCAGTACCTGTACTCTTGCGTGTATCGGCTAGACGACGGCTGGTATAGGCAGTCGCATTCGTGCTGTCATCTACACGCGGCAAAACCTGCGTGGCAAAAGGATCTTCAACTGCCGTAGCAATTTTCTGTCCGCTGCGCAGCAAGGAACGTTCCGCCTGCTGAATATCGCGAATCATTTCGGTGCTACTAAAGCGGTTTTCCGGATTTTTTTCCATGGCGTTGAGTACAATTGCTTCAACTATCGGTGGAATTTCCGGATTTAATTTACGGACAGAGGGAGCTTCCTCTTGTAAATGTTTAAGGGCAATGCCCACCGGAGTTTCACCAGTAAACGGCAGACTTCCCGTCAGCATTTCATACAAAACAACCCCAAGTGAATAGACATCAGATTTGGGACTGATCGCGCTTCCCTTGGCCTGCTCCGGTGAAAAATAATGAACCGATCCAACAACCGTGCCACTATAAGTCATGGTCGAAGATGTCACCGCTCGGGCAATTCCAAAGTCAGCGACTTTTACCCGATTCGTATCCGTTACGAGAATATTATGCGGTTTGATATCGCAATGCACAAGATTGTTTGCATGCGCATGCTCAAGACCTTCGGCAATTTCACGTGTAATGCGCAGGGATTCCCCAATTGACAAATGTCCTTCGCGCTGAATTCGTTCCTTCAATGTCTCTCCGGCCACATATTCCATGACGATGTAATGCCGGTTATTCTCCTGTCCAACATCGTATATATTGACAATATTCGGATGCGAAAGCTTCGCTGCGCCTTGTGCTTCACGACGAAATTTTTCAATAAATTCTTCATCATTGGCAAATTGTGCA
The DNA here is from genome assembly GCA_051653465.1 of Selenomonadaceae bacterium. Classification (GTDB taxonomy): domain Bacteria; phylum Bacillota; class Negativicutes; order Selenomonadales; family Selenomonadaceae. Next base: position 37,656 of record JBOFWE010000140.1, read on the forward strand.
TGAAGAATCTTGACCGCGACATAGCGGTCAAGCAGCTGGTCGTGCGCACGGTAAACATCTGCCATGCCACCGCCGCCGATATGTTCTACCAGCTCATAGCGATGGTCCAAAATATGATGGATCATGGAGCAACCCCCTCTGTATCTAAAATATTCATGATAATCTGTCTGGCGATTGGTGCTGCTTCTACACCACCGCCGCCGCTGTTCTCAACAATAACGGCAAATGCAATATTATGCTTGGGTAAAGGTGCTGAGCCGATAAACCAGGCATGATCTTCACCACCGGAATTTTCAGCAGTTCCCGTCTTGCCGGCAACTTCAATACCTGACACGGCGGCACTGCGTCCAGTACCTTGCTTTACGACATTGCGCATATAGCTGAGTATAAGCCCGGCCTGCTCTGGAGTTGTAGCTTCCAGCCACTTACTTGGTGTTGCTTTTTTTATCGTGAATCCTCCAGGAGACAACACTTCCTGAATGAGATATGGCTTCATGATGACCCCATGATTGGCAAATGCAGCTGCCAGCATAGCCATGCGAAGTGGCGTTACCAGTAGGGATCCTTGTCCGATACCGATCTGACTGATCTCACCGTCATTGAGCTGTTTAAATGCCGGCAAATGCAGCGGAGCTTCTTCCATATCATTATTGAGTTCCTTGGTAAAACCAAAGCGTTCAAAGCTTGCCTGTAGCTTATCTGCGCCGAGTCGCAGGGCCAGTGTACCAAAAGTCGTATTGCAGGAAACAGTCAAAGCTTCTTTTAAATCAACTTGTCCATGGACCTCATTGTGACTTTCATACATTGTATAATTGCCAACCTTTAAATATCCGGGACAGGAAAAGGTTTCCGTCTGCGTTACCACCTTTTCTTTCAAGGCAGCATCCGCAATCAGAACCTTAAACGTCGATCCTGGCGGGTAAAGGCCCTGTGATCCGCGATTGAGAAGCGGACTCCCCTCCTGTTGGCGCAGTGATTCCCAGTCTCTTTCTACTGTATTAGGGTCAAAAGCCGGCCGGCTGACCATCGCCAGGACAGCGCCTGTTCCTGCATCCAGCACAACCACAGCCCCTCGCCGATTGCCCAGCGCTTTATACGCTGCTTTTTGCACTTCGGCATCGATGGTAAGTTTTACCTGGTTTCCACTATCAGCAGCAAAGAGCTGCGAAATAGGCCCAAACTTATGCCAAAAATTATTTTGCCCGGAAAGATCTGCATTAGCACTGCCTTCAATACCAGCATTGCCAATCGTCTTGCCGATATAGCCGCTGACAGGTGCCAGCACAGCACCATAAGGATATATCCGCTCGGTAGCATCCCCATTTTTTTGCGAAAAGGCAATTTTTCTGTTGTTCGTGTCAAGAATATTCCCACGCAGGACCTGCATCTGTCCATCTGCACCGCGATGATTCAGCGGATTAGCCGCAAGCTGCTCACCAGTTATAGCCTGCAAGTATGTTATATAAACAATTAAAATGAGAAACAACAGCAGCAAGAACCGCGCACTTCGAAATATATATGTTTTCATGTTTCGCTTATCCATTGCTATTCTCCTTTACGGACAATACAAACAGTAAGCCCAGAATAATAAAACTTGATACCATAGAGCTGCCACCATAACTGATAAAAGGCAAGGTAATGCCGGTAAGGGGCAACAATTTTGTGACCCCGGCTATAATAATAAATACCTGCAGTGCCAAACTAACGGCAAGGCCAGCAGACAATAACATCTCCATTTCATTGCGACAGGACAGTGACAGTTTAAAACTGCGATAAAAAAATAACATATACGCACCAACAACAGCTAATGCTCCCAGTAAGCCAAGTTCTTCACCAATTGCTGAAAATATAAAATCCGTATGAACCTCTGGAATCAGTCCCGGCTGCCCGTGGGCAAATCCCGTGCCAAAAACACCGCCGGAACCAAAAGCAAACAGTGATTGAACGATCTGATATGCCGGCCCGGTCGGATCTGCCCATGGATGAAGCCATATCGCTACCCGGACTCTGACATGATGGAACAGGTAATAGCTGATTGTCGAAGATATGGCAAAAAAAATCAAAGCCAAAAACACATAGGATTTATTGCCGGTTGCCATATAGGTCATAAAAAGGGCAATGCCAAAAAAAAGCAGCGCCGATCCCAAGTCTTTTTGCACCACAAACATCAACATGGCCAATCCCCAAATAACGACTAGTGGAGCAATAAAGCGTAGCGGGGGTAATCGAAGAAAGAACAACTGCTTATTGGGAAGCGATAAAACATTGCGGTGATCAACCAGGTAAGCTGCCAAAAATAAGATAATCAGTAACTTGGCAAATTCTGAAGGCTGTACCTGTACGGACCCAATGACAATCCAATTAAGACTGCCACCGATTTCTGTTCCCAACAGCAGCGTGGAACAAAGTAAAATCACGCTGCAAAGGCCGATCAAGTATTGATATTTTACCATTTCCCGGATGTTTTTGGCAAAATGAAGCACAAATAAAAACACGCCCAGGCCAATCAACACCCAGCGCAGCTGCGGAATAAACAGCACTGGCTTCAGCCGGTAAATCATAATCAGCCCCAGATCAGCAAAGAACATCGCCAACAGAAACAGGCTGTGATCGGCTGTTTTGTATTTTTTCCCTAACCAAAAATGGATCAACAGGGGCAATAAAACAACTGCCAAAATCCACGGGTAGGCACTATAATCCAGCTGTGGGTATTTTTTTAAATCAATAATGGCTGTGCCAAATAAAAGCAGCAGCCCCGGAAGTATGGTTGCTTTAAAATTCATATTAAGCATCTCTTTTTTCAATGAGAATTGCCGTGATATTATCGATTCCGCCGGCCGCAAGCGCCTGCTCAATCAAAAGCTTCGCTGGGTTATCTGCCGGCATGATATTTATGATATTTTTAATAGATGACTCGTTCACCATATTGGTCAGTCCATCGGAACACAACAGAAATTTATCACCAGCAACGATAGCAAAATTTCCCGTATCAACCAGAAGTTCTGCATCCACCCCCACAGCCCGGGTGAGCAGATTACGTTTGGGATGGGTCTGAGCCTCTTCTGGTGTTAGACTTCCATTTTCAACCAGGTCCCATACCAAAGAATGATCCTTGGTAATTTGCTGCAGTGATCCCTCACGTAACAAGTAGATTCGACTGTCGCCGACATGCGCCCAGACCGCCTCGGTTTCCTTTAAGCACAATAAGCTGGCCGTCGTCCCCATTCCGTTATAGATGTTGTCGGCCGCTGCTTTTGCCAAAATACGGCGGTTTGCTTCCAAAACAACTTGACGCAGTAAGGCTTCTGTTATATTCTCCGGGTCCAGTCCCTCAAGAATTTCTTTAGCCGTCTGCGTCAAAAGCGCACTGGCTACCTCTCCGGCAGCATGTCCACCCATACCATCAGCGACGACATATACTGCTGAATCAAGACATATATAACTATCCTCATTGACCGGTCTGACCAGTCCGATGTCCGTTGCCTCTGTTTTAATTAACAAAGCTGTCACCTCGCGAATTTAAAAGTAGCCAAGCCGATTTTTATGATATCACCATTTCTTAAAACCGTCTTTTTCAACAGAATTTTATCATTTAAGTAAGTATGGTTCACACTTTTCAAATCTTCGATTATATAGAGATTGTTTGTCTTTTCAATCACGGCATGATGATGTGACACGTATGTATCTTCAATAACAATATCGTTCTCACTGCCGCGGCCAATAGAAATTGCCGAAGAAAAAGCGAATCGACGCGAACGCAGTCGTTCATCACCGGCATCGAGTACGGTTAGCACAGCTTCCGCCGTATCGATAGACCTTGCCTCTGCCTTCCCTGCTGCGCGCAGGTCGCAGTACATAAACCGCACAAGCCGATACAAAAAATAGTACAGGATGAACAAAATTCCATATTGTAAAACGACACTGAGTATTTGCAGAAAAAAAGCCGCATTGAGCAAATCACATCACCTCATAACGAAGAATTGTATTGCCAATTTGAATTTCATCACCATCACGCAGGCAATGGCAATCGACTTTTTCACCATTGACGAAGGTCCCGTTTAGGCTGCTGCCGTCATAGAGAATATGCCGGTATTGTTCAAAAGCAATGCAGGCATGAAGGCGTGAGGCATTTATATCCGTGAGCAAAAATTCATTTTTTTCCCGGCGGCCGATATGAACTTTTTTCTCGCCCAGTTCCAAACGTGCCTCCCGGTCGGAGCCGGAAACAACCATCAAAACAGCAACTTTATGTTCCGGCAGCCGCAAAGATTTTGCAAACGTAGGCCTTTCCAATACAATTGTCCGCGATTCAACCGTCACCGGCGGCTCAGTAGCAACTGGCATATTTTCCCAAGTAGAAGCAATCCGGCAGTTGCCTTTTACCAGCGACTCATCTTTTTTAAGAAGAATCTGCAATCTATTTTCAATCAGACAGTCAAGCCGGATATTCAGACGTATTGCTACAGATTCAAGCTGTTCAATCACGCTGAGCGGACAAAGGCGCTGATAATCTTCCGCCCCCAGATAAAAGGTATATTGGTTTGGAATATAGTATTGCTGCGCCTGTCGCTTTTTCTGCAACTGCATTTCCCGTTCCAGATACTTTTCAATTTCCACCAGTTGCAAATCGCTGGCAAATTTCTTATTAAAAAACCCTTCGATATGTTTCTCCAGCAATGCTTCCCATTTCAAAAAGGTCAATTTTCTTCACCTCTAAACGACATATCCACTATTATATTCCCAAAATTTATGCAAGTCAAAGATGTTTTAAGCCAGATGTTTATTGCGCAGCTGCCCACAGGCTGCCTGAATATCATTTCCCATTTCCCGCCGCACCGTTACAACAAGATGTTGTTTCAGCAGTGCATCTTCAAACAATTGAATTTGTTTCGAAGTCGGCCGCGTAAAGCCTTTTTCCACAACTGGATTTATGGGGATCAGATTAACACTGGCCATCTGTCCGCGCAGCAACGCTGCCAGTTGGCGGGCGTGCTCCGGTTGATCGTTAACACCGGCAATCAAAATATATTCATAGGTGATGCGGCGCTTTGTCTTGTTGGCATAAGCTGCCCCGGCCTGCGTCAGTTGCTCAATCGGATATTTTTCGTTAATTGGCATAAGCGACGAACGAATTTCATTATTGGGCGCATGAAGAGAAATCGACAAGGTAATTGGCAAATCTTCTGTGGCCAGGCGTTCAATCATCGGAACAATCCCCGAAGTTGAAAGCGTAATATTCCGATACCCCATATCCATGCAATATTTTTCATGACACAGACGAATAAAGCCTAATACATTGTCATAGTTGGCCAACGGCTCACCAGATCCCATAATGACAATCGTATTTACGCGTTCTTCCTCCGGCGCCAGCCATTCATTAATAAATAAAGCCTGTGCTAAAATTTCACCAGTGGTGAGATTGCGCTCCAGCCCGTTGATTCCAGAAGCACAAAAAGCGCATCCCATGTTGCAGCCAGCCTGCGTCGAAACACAGATGCTGTTGCCATAAGGCTGTCGCATCAGCACTGTTTCGACGGCAGTCCCATCAGCAAACGCCAGCAAAAATTTTGTTGTCTTTCCATCATCAGAAACCTGCTTGTCAATCAGCCGCGTACGAAACAACGAAAATTCCTCAGCCAGTGTCTGGCGCAGCTCCTGGGATAAATTTGTCATCTTTTCAAAAGATAACGTGTGTTTTTTATACATCCAGTCTATAATCTGCTGCGCCCTGTAAGCCGGCAGTTTTAATGTCTTCAATTGTTCCTGCAGCTGTGGCAGGGATAATCCAAAAATATTTTCTTTCAATGTGTACACCCTTACTTTCGTTTCATTCGAGCAATAAAAAATCCATCGGTGCCATCAAGATGCGGCAGTAGCTGAACCATCGAGTCCTCACGTTTTTGCAGTGGCAAGTACTTTCCTGTTTCTTCCAGAACAAACTCTGGGTGATTCTGTAAGAAATCTTCGACAACCACCTGGTTCTCTTCCCGGGCAATGGTACAGGTACTGTATACCAGTGTCCCTCCCGGCTTTACTGCCTTAGCCGCACTCGATAAAATAGCTTTTTGCAGCAGCGGCAGTGTCTTTAAAAGTTCCGCTTTGTTCTTCCAGCGGGCATCGGGTTTGCGCCGCAATACGCCAAGTCCTGAACAGGGGGCATCCACCAGCACCCGATCCGCTTTTTCTGGATAAACTTCCCCAACTGTTATGGCATCCATCAACTCGGGATGGATAATGTTGATTCCCAGCCGAGCGGCATTTTCTTCAATTCGCTGCAATTTATGCTCATAGATATCGCCGGCAACAATATAACCTGTATTTTTCATCAGGGCGGCAATATGGGTTGTCTTACCGCCTGGTGCGCTGCAGGTATCAATAATAAACTCACCCGGTTTCGGATCAAGAACATGCGCCACCAGCATCGAGCTTTCATCCTGCACCTGACATAACCCGGCCTGCAAGGGTGCAAGACCGTCAAGCGAAGCATGCGCCGTACAGAGGATACCCTCTGGCGTCCATTCCGAAGGCTGCACAACTGCACCTTCCTCTGCCATTTTGACTAGAAGCTCCTCCCGGGAAATTTTCAGCGTATTTGTGCGCAGAGATAACGTTGGATTGGTATTGTCAAATTCACATAGTCTGACAGCTGCTTCATAACCAAACTCTTTAATCCATCGTTTGACAAGCCATTCGGGGTGCTGGTAAACCAGTGCCAGATTTTTGGTAGCATTGCCTTTACCTTCCGGAAATTTCGTCCGTTCCGGCTCCCGCACAGCGCTGCGCAATACCGCATTGACAAACTTCACCGTACCGGCATGGCCATATTTTTTAGCCAGTTCAACTGCCTGATTGCAGGCTGCCGAAGCAGGAACCTTATCCATAAAAAAGATCTGATACAGGCCCTGACGCAGCACATTGCAGATGACCGGCGGAATTTTGCTCAAAGGGCGATTTACATACTGACGCAGCATCCAGTCAAGCGTGTCCCCTGCCTTTACTGTGCCATAGACCATTTCCGTGACAAAGCGGCGGTCCTGTTCTGAGAGGTCAGCCCGCCGCAATTCTTTTGCCAATGCAACATTCGCATAAGCATCATTTATATAAACCGCATTCAATATTTTTAATGCAATTTCCCGTGCACTCATTCAATCATCCTTTTCTTTCAAGAAACTTCGTATTTCCTGCTCCACCTGCTCCATATCAACTTTCGTATTGTAACAGGGCCCATTCGGTCTTATATTTAAAACCCCGACTGCTGGCAGCGGATATACATCCTGAATGCCACTGGTCAGATCACGCTCGCAGGCAATTGCCAGCACAGCCAGCGGCCTTATCTGCTTTACCGTCTGACGGGCAAGCGTACCACCGGTCACAACAAAAAAATGGAAGCCGATTTTTTCTGACAAATCGAGCAAATCGCCAATATTGCAGCCACCACAACGCTTGCAGTTTTTGGGGTCCCTTGTTATCTTGTGCGGACAAGATGCAAGCTGAAGGCAATGCGGCGTTACTACGAGCAATCGATCTGCTGGCACCTTTACTCCCTGCTGCTGAATAATGCGATTGCTCACCGCAATAAAAGAACGTTCGATAGAGCGCCGGTCAATGCCAAACACGCGGCCAAACAAAATCGTCAACGGAAATAAAAAATTAATGACCGCATAGGTCCGCTTTTTTAAAATCGGCAGTGAAGGCAGCCCCGCTGCCGCTGCCGCCATAGTAAACAGACTGAGCCCCCCGAATAAAAACAAGACAGCCAGCAGCAGACTGAACACAGCCGGCAATTGCTGCTGGACATCACTGAGTCCCAAATAGGTAACCCGCCATATAAGATAGCTAACCGCGCCGATAAAAAGCCAGCTCACGCCAAGCAAAGCAATAAACACTCGCTTGCGGGCTGTTTGACATCCAATATTCATGGTAATCCCTCTATTCAAATCGTGCCGGCAGGGCCAGTCCATGACCGCGAATATAGTCATTGGCAGCCATTTTCTTTTTGCTCGGGGCCTGCAGTTCTAAAATCTCCAGCAGCCCATCGCCCGTAGCGACATAAAATCCCTGATTTGTAATCTTCACGATTTCGCCAGCCTGGGCATCAGGAACAGCGGCATTATCGCCAACAACACCTGTACGCCATATTTTAAAGTTGCTGCCGTTTAATGTTGTATAAGCTCCCGGCCAGGAATTAAGGCCACGCACAAGATTATGGATTGCAACAGCCGATTTATTCCAGTCAATCCGACCGGTTTCTTTTGTCAACAATGGAGCATAATTTGTGCCCTCATCCGTCTGTTTCGTCCGCGGAGCGCTTCCTGCTGCCAGCTGCCGAACCGTTTCAAGCAAAAGCTTCGCCCCGGCCGACATCAGCACATCATGCAGTTGTTCCGTCGTCATCGTATCACTGATCGGAACCGCTGTTTTTAATATCATATCGCCGGTATCAAGTCCCGCATCCATAAACATCGTAGTAACGCCGGATTGTGTTTCCCCATTGATAATTGCCCAGTGAATCGGGGCTGCGCCACGATAGCGCGGTAAGAGCGATGCATGAACATTGATACAGCCAAGACGCGGAATATCCAAGATGGTCTGTGATAAGAGCTGTCCAAAAGCAACCACGACGATCAAATCCGGCTGAAGTTCCGCCAATCGGGCCTGAAACTCGGCGGTCTTGATCTTTTCCGGCTGAAGTATCGGCAAATTATGTGCCTGCGCAAATACCTTTACCGGTGACGGCATCATCTTTTGTCCACGGCCCCGTGGACGATCGGGCTGGGTGATTACAGCAATGACATCGCAATTTTGCTGTAGCTGTTCCAGACAGGGAACGGCAAAATCCGGCGTCCCCATAAAGATTACTTTTAAATGCTTCATTCTGCCGCTCCTTGCTTTATACTCTTGGCATGATCGATAAACAGTATGCCATCGAGATGATCGAGCTCATGCTGGATGCAGCGGCCTAACAGGCCAGTGCCGGTCAACCGCTGTTTTTTACCGCGCCGGTTAAAAAATTCAACGGTAACCTTTTCTGCCCGCTCGACTTCGCCAAAAATATTCGGCACGCTGAGACACCCTTCCGTATCGATCACCGTTCCCTCACGATGGACAATTTCCGGATTAACGAGTTCAATCAGACCTTCCCCGACATCTATAATAACAACTCGTACCGGGATTCCCACCTGCGGTGCCGCCAAGCCTACGCCATCGGCAGCATACATAGTTTCTGCCATATCATCAAGCAGCTTTTTTATCTTATTGTCAACGCGTTCGATCGGTCGACAAACCTCTTTTAAAACAGGTGCTCCTGCCTTTTTGATCTCCAACAACGCCATGGTGATTCCTCCTAAAAAAAACAAATATGAGATAAACTATCTCATAAAATTTTATCATACAAAGCGATAAAAAGCCAATCAATCCCTTATATTGTGTTTAAGGGATTGATATCGATCATAATATTTGTTTTTAAATTCAGTTCATTTTCCTGCATGAATTTGCGCATCCGTGACAGATTTTTCGTCTTTATCAACAGATTAAAGCGGTATATCCCGCGGAAATTTGCGATCATCGCCGGTGCCGGACCAATGATTTGTTCGTCCGGATCGCCGGAAAAGCATTGGCGAAAGCGTTCGACTAATGCAGTAGCCTCTTCAAGCGCGGTGCTTTCTTCCTTATGTTGAACCAGCAGCTTGATTAAAGAACTAAACGGCGGATATTGGAGAACCTGACGAAAGCCTAGCTCTTCCCGGTAAAAGGCAGCATAATCCTGGCGGATTCCGCACTGAACGGCATAATGCTCGGGATTATAGGTCTGGACAATAACCTTCCCCGGAATTTTACCGCGCCCGGCACGGCCGGCTGTCTGCGTGATCAGCATAAAGCAGCGCTCTGCCGCACGAAAATCTGGCATATTCAGGCTCGAATCAGCACTGATAATCCCAACGGCTGTCACATTTGGAATATCGTGCCCCTTGGCAACCATCTGCGTCCCCAGCAGAATATCATATTTTTTTTGTTTAAACTGCTCCAAAATCTGTGTATGGGCGAACTTTCTTCCGGTGGTATCGCGATCCATCCGAATAATCCTGGCTGCCGGCAGCAGCTGTTGCAGTTCCTGCTCAAGGCGCTCGGTTCCTGTCCCAAAATATTTTATATAGCGGCTTGAACATTTTGGGCAAAGATCGGGAACTTCTGCCATCAGATCGCAGTGATGGCATTGCAGCCGCCCGCTCTTATGATAGACCAGCGGCAATCCGCAATCCTTGCATTTTATGACCTCGCCACAGGAACGGCACATAACAAAGGTTGAAAAGCCACGCCGATTTAGCATGATAATCGCTTGCTCCCCTTTGGCAACCGTTGTCTCTAAGAGCTGCCGTAGTTCCCTCGAAATGACATTGCGGTTGCCGGCCTTTAGCTCGGTCCGCATATCGACATATTGAACCTGTGGCAGTGCTAAATTCCCAATTCGCTGAGGGAGTGACAGCAATGTATAGTCTTTTTTTTCTGCCCGGTAAAAGGATTCAACAGCCGGCGTTGCACTGCCCAGCAGCAAAACAGCATTATGCAATCGCGCCATTTCTTCCGCCACATCCCTTGCGTGATAACGCGGGGATTCATCCTGCTTATAGGAAGGGTCATGTTCTTCATCAAGAATAAGGAGTCCCAAATCATCAAACGGCATAAACAGTGCTGATCTTGCCCCAATGACAATGCCAATCTGTTGCTGCCTGAGCCGGAATACGGCATCATTTCGTTCACTCAGGGACAGCCGGCTATGAATGACAAGAATATCCTCCGGAAAATAATATTTAAAAGAACTCACCAATTGACCCGTCAGGGCAATTTCCGGTACAAGTACAACGACCTGACGCCCTTGGGCTCTGGCCGTGCGGGCAGCTTCCATATAAACCTGCGTCTTGCCACTGCCCGTAACACCATGAAGTAAAAACGTCTTTGACTGGCAAGCTTCCAGCAGCGGCACAATTTCCCCCAGGGCCTTTTTCTGGGCCGAAGTCAGTTCTAGCCGGCTTTTTCCAATAGAATCACTTCCCCGGTAGCTGTCCTGAAGTATGCGTTCGGAACGAATTTCAATGAGTCCCTGTTCTTCCAAGGCATGAATAACCGGCCAGGATACTTTTTCTTGCCGCAAAAAAGCCGCAGAACAAACCGGTGTTTTCAACAGAATTTCCAGCAAGCGCTTTTGCGCCGGACGCCGGGAAAAGTCATCGGGGACAGCACCTGTATCCGGGCGCAGACAAATGATTTTCTCATAGCTCTGGCTGGCATTTCTCTTGGCAGCATAATCCTTATAAATCAACTTAAACTGCAACAGCCGGCGCAGGGCATAATCAAGATCAATTTCTTCCGGCGAAAATTGCTGGCGAAGTTCCTGCATATCAAGCCCGTCTGAAAGCTGTATCTGCGTGTACAACTTCTTATATGCCTGCACCTGTAACAGCGGAGAACTTTTCTCGCTTTCACTATTGCCACAGGCATAATACAGCGCTCTGATTTTAAGTCCACTTTTACCCGGCATAAACAGTCGCATGCTTTCGGCCACAGAGCACAGATAATAATCAGCCAGCCAGTATGCCGTCTGCAGCATCGGCGGCGAAAACCAGGCCTCCTGATCCACAAGCTCGAGAATCGGCTTTAGCTCAGCAGCAAAGCCGGGAGGACCCTCTTGAATTTCAACGACAAAGCCTTCTACTTTGCGGCTGCCAAAAGGCACAAAAACACGCCAGCCGGCCGTTAAAAAGGAGAATTCTTCCGGTACTATGTAGGAATAGGCTTTTGCTATACTTTTTACGGGAATATTTACAAATACACTTGCAGTCTTTTTCATATAACCACCAAATATCAATTTACTTATACAGCCTGTTTATGGTAAACGAAAGGAGGCTCATTTGAGCCCCCTGTAACGTCATTTCAAAAAGAGTTATTGTCGGTTTATAAACCAGCCTGTTGTTTAAGAGCAGCGGCCTTATCCGTTTTTTCCCAAGGCAGTTCAACATCGGTACGGCCAAAGTGACCATAAGCTGCTGTCTGCGCATAGATTGGGCGGCGAAGATCGAGTGCTTTAATAATGCCGGCTGGACGAAGGTCAAAATTCTTATTGATGAGATCAGCAATAAGATCTTCTGCAACCTTAGCCGTGCCAAAAGTTTCTACCATAATGGAAACCGGACGCGCAACGCCAATAGCATATGCGAGCTGAATTTCACATTTGTCGGCAAGACCAGCAGCCACAACATTTTTGGCTACATAACGAGCGGCATAAGCGGCCGAACGGTCAACCTTAGTGCAGTCTTTTCCCGAGAAAGCACCGCCACCATGACGAGCCATACCGCCATAAGTATCAACGATGATTTTACGGCCTGTGAGTCCGCAGTCACCCTGCGGTCCGCCGATAACAAATTTTCCGGTAGGATTGATGAAATACTTCGTCTTATTATCGAGCAGTTCAACCGGAACAACCGGTTTGATAACGAGTTCCTTCAGGTCTTTTTCAATCGTTGCCAGTTCTACATCCGGATTATGCTGCGTCGAAATGACAATGGCATCGATGCGAACCGGTTTGCCGTCTTCATACTCTACTGTAACCTGTGTTTTTCCGTCCGGGCGGAGGTATTTGAGCTGCCCATTTTTTCGGACTTCCGACAGGCGACGGGAAAGCTTATGCGCTAAGGAAATCGTCAGCGGCATGTATTCCGGCGTTTCGTTCGTTGCATAACCAAACATCATGCCCTGATCACCAGCACCAATTGCTTCAATGTCGTCAGCCATTTCTCCCTGCTTCGCTTCAAGCGCCTTGTCAACGCCCATGGCAATATCAGCCGACTGCTCATCAATTGAAATCAATACGCCGCAGGTATCAGCATCAAAGCCAAATTTTGCTCTGGTATAGCCGATTTTACGAACGGTATCTCTGACAATTTTAGGGATATCAACATAACATTTTGTCGATATTTCACCGGCAACATGCACCTGGCCGGTTGTAATTAAAGTTTCGCAGGCAACACGGCCCATCGGATCTTTTTCCATAATAGCATCGAGAATGCTGTCGGAAATCTGATCCGCTATTTTATCCGGATGACCTTCCGTTACAGATTCTGATGTAAATAATAAACGTTTTTTATCCATGATACAACCTCCTTGTTTGCTAAACAAAAAAACCCTCTATAAAAGAGAGTTTTTAACGCTCTCATCTCATAGGCTTTACCTACAGGATTTGGCACCGTTTGAAATAAATTCAATGGTTGCCGCAGCTTCAATGGGCCATTCCCTCCACTGCTCTTGATGAGTTCATATTCAGCTATGTGTAAATGATAATCGATATTCAG
>JBOFWE010000141.1:0-4818 GCA_051653465.1 Selenomonadaceae bacterium
TGGGTCGTCATCCCCGTGGCAGCTGTCCAAAGAGCTCTCATCATGATTGCAAAACTCCTATCATTTGATATTATTTATAAACATAGTCCATACTGATGTTATCGTAAAAACCAAAAAAATCTTAAAGGGATACCGCAAATATGAGACTGCAGTACCCCTTTTTCAATTATAGCCGACCAACCTCGTTTACCGCTTTATCGAGCAGGCTGTCCTGGGTCGTCAGCGCTTTTGAATCCGCTTCATAGGCCCGATAATTCGTAATTAGGGCTACCATTTCCGACACGACATTGACATTGGACCGCTCGAGCATCCCCTGCTCTACCGTCCCGGTCGCCGCCTGTGGCCGGGCCCCCGCCTGGGCATAATACAAACTGCTCCCCTGTTTGAGCAGGGCCCGGCGATCGGCAAAATCCACAACCTGTAATTGTCCGATAGCATCCTGCCCATCATAAAGCGTGCCATCACTGCCGATTTTCACTTCACCGTTTTCCGGCAATGTAATCGGCCGATTATTGGTACCAAGAACAGCCTGCCCATCAGAATTGACAAGCTGGCCGGTAACCGAACGGGAAAAATTCCCATTACGAGTGTAGCGCTGTCCCTGCGGTGTATTGACAACAAAATAACCGCGCCCATTGATCGCCACATCGAGCGGTGACCCTGTGTTTTGAAACGGCCCCTGTTCATGACTTGTGGCTAATTCCGAAATGAGCGAACCACGCCCCAGTTTACCGACGACCGGCGCCTGACTGCTGACCGAAAAATTCTTGAAGGAAGTCACATCCCTATTGGCTGAGGCGTCATTAATGCGGCGCAGCAGCAAAGGTTCAAACTCCTCACTGACGGCAACATCCTTTTTATAACCCGTCGTATTAACATTTGCCAAGTTATTAGAAATCGTATCTGTGCGCAGTGTTTCCGTCACCATTCCGGCACCTGCTGTATAAAGTCCACGCAGCATATAACTTCCTCCTCATCTATTTTAGGATACTTATTTTTTATTCGTTGCCGCCACGACGCACCGAAGTCAGGCTGTCGCCGATCTGGTCCATAAACTCCAAGGCTTTTCCTGTCCCAAGAACTACGCAGGACAGCGGATCTTCTGCCAGATAGGTCGGGATTCCCGTTTCCTTTTGAATCAACCGATCCAATGCATGCAGCATGGCGCCGCCACCGGTCATCACTATGCCGCGGTCCATAATATCCGAAGCAAGTTCTGGCGGGGTGTCCTCAAGGACTTTTTTTACACACTGTACAATATGCGACACCGGCTCTTCCAAGGCATCACAGATCTCATTGACCGAAAGTTTAATCGTCTTCGGCAGGCCGGTTAAAAGATCACGGCCGCGCACTTCCTGCGACCCGGATCTGGCATCACGAATCGCCGAACCAATGTTGATTTTGATCTCTTCCGCCGTGCGTTCCCCAATCATGACATTGTATTCTTTTTTAACGTAGCGGATGATGGCGTCATCAAATTTATCGCCACCAATCCGCAGGGATTCACTGAGTACAATGCCGCCGAGGCTGATCACGGCAATGTCCGTCGTTCCGCCGCCGATATCGACAACCATTGAACCATACGGCTCGGAAATTTCAAGACCTGCTCCGAGGGCCGCAGCCAAAGGCTCTTCAATCAACTGCGTTCTGCGGGCACCAGCCTGCTGTGCGGCTTCTTGAACCGCCCGCTTTTCAACCGTCGTGCAGCCGGAAGGAATGCAGATCATAATGCGCGGTTTAAAGACAAAGCTGCGGCCGATCACCTGCTCAATAAAGTAGCGCAGCATGCTTTCCGTCATATCATAATCGGCAATGACGCCCTCGCGCAGCGGGCGGATCGCCACAATATTCCCCGGGGTACGTCCAATCATGCGGCGGGCAGCTTCTCCGATTTCAAGCACCTTATTTGTATCCCGGTCAATTGCCACAACCGACGGTTCCTTGAGCACAATGCCCTTGCCTTTTATATAAACCAAAACATTGGCAGTTCCCAAATCGACCCCAATATCCATTGACATTCCAAACATAAAGTAAAATTTCCCCTTCCAATTTATAGCTGTGATCAGTTTTCCTGGCAGATACCACTGCCAAAATCACCAACCGTTTTATTATACAGCATAATGTTAGAAAATAGATGAAAATACGCTGTAGACAAAAACTTTTTTTGTTTCTGCCGTCTCAGTATATACTATATATTAAATTGAAATGCTTGACAATGTTTTCATGAAAAATGCCATCATTTATGTCCCCAAATAGTCATTTAGTCTCCTTAGCAGAGGCAAACGAAACGGGCAGCCCCTACAGGAGCTGCCCGTTTCGTTTAAACCCGTTTAGCAGGTTTTACATTTTTCATAAAGGCCGTTCTTTTTCAAAACCCCGATCATCGTTTCTCCCATATGAGCGACGGTTCCAGCAACCTCAATGCCGGCAGCATTAAGCGCCTTGATCTTATCAGCCGCCGTCCCCTTGCCGCCGGAAATAATAGCGCCGGCATGTCCCATTCGTTTGCCTGGAGGCGCCTGCCGACCGGCAATAAAGCCGACAACTGGTTTTTTCATGTTTTTGCTGATCCACTCGGCGGCTTCTTCTTCTGCCGTCCCGCCGATTTCACCAATCATCATAACGGCCAGCGTATCATCGTCTTCATTAAAAGCCTGCAAGGCATCGATGAAATCTGTACCTTTAATCGGGTCGCCGCCAATACCAATCGCAGTGGTCTGTCCAATACCTGCTGCCGACAACTGGAAGGTCGCTTCATAAGTCAGCGTCCCCGAACGCGAAACCACACCGACATGCCCTTTTTTATGAATATATCCCGGAATCAGTCCGATCCGGCATTCATCTGTCGTCAAAATCCCCGGACAATTTGGGCCGATCAAGCGGGTTTTCTTGCCTTTCATATAAGCACGAACCCTTACCATATCCTGCACAGGAACATGTTCCGTGATGCAGACCACCAGTTCAAGCTCAGCATTTACCCCTTCAAAAATCGCATCAGCAGCAAATCTGGCCGGAACATAAATTACCGACACCGTTGCTCCCGTCGCTTCAACAGCTTCGGCCAAAGTATTAAACACCGGTACCCCTTCAACAACTGTACCGCCCTTGCCCGGTGTAACACCGCCGACAATCTGCGTGCCATATTCAATCATCTGTTTTGTATGAAACAAGGCTGTTTTCCCTGTAATTCCCTGTACGATGACTTTTGTATTTTTATCTACGAAAATTCCCATTGCGACCGCTCCTCTCAGGCAATTCCTTTATTTTTATTCACAAGTTCGACGATTTTCTGTGCGCCCTCTTCCATTGACGGCGCCATAATGACTGCCGGTACAGCCGCATTGCGCAGAATTTCTCGACCTTCTTTTACGTTGGTTCCTTCAAGGCGCACAACCACCGGTACGTCAATGCCGACAAGTTTTGCCGCCTCTACAATACCACCGGCGATAATATCACATTTATTGATTCCACCGAAAATATTGACAAAAATCCCTTTAGCCTGACCGCCTTCGAGCATAATCCGAAATGCCGATGCTATTTTTTCAACCGTTGAATCACCGCCAACATCGAGGAAGTTGGCTGGCTCCCCGCCATAATGCTTGATGATATCCACTGTTGCCATCGCGAGCCCGGCCCCATTCACCATACAAGCCACGTCACCACCAAGATTGACATAATTAAGCCCTTCCTTAGCTGCTTCAAGCTCTTTTGGATCCTCTTCGGTTTCGTCACGCATAGCGGCAATATCCGGATGACGATAAAGTGCGCTGTCATCAAAGTTCAGCTTGGCATCGAGGGCCATCACTTTGTTTTCCTGGGTTACTACCAGCGGGTTTATCTCTGCCAGCGAGCAGTCCTTCGCCGTAAACACTTCATACAATCCAGTCATCAGCTTCACTGCATCATTGACAGCTCCCGGATCAAGATGAAGAGCAAACGCCATTCGTCTTGCCTGGAACGGCGCTAGGCCGACAAGCGGATCCACGTATTCCTTAATGATCTTTTCCGGCGTCTCAGCGGCAACCTTTTCGATATCCATACCGCCTTCTTCCGACCCCATCATCACAACCTGCGCACTGGCGCGGTCAATAACAAAACTCAGATAGTACTCTTTTTTTATATTGCAACCTTCTTCGATCAACAGCCGGTTTACCGTCTTGCCTTCCGGCCCGGTCTGATGCGTGATCAGAGTCTTGCCTAAAAGTTCGGCTGCATAGCCTTCAACCTCATCGATTGACCGGGCCAGTTTCACCCCGCCTGCCTTGCCGCGGCCGCCGGCATGAATCTGTGCCTTAACAACACAAACCGCTGAACCAAGCGACTTCGCTACCGTGACTGCTTCCTCAGCCGAAAAAGCCGGCTGCCCGTTTGGTACGGAAACACCGTAGGATTTCAAAATTTGTTTGCTTTGGTACTCATGAATATTCATTACATGATGCCTCCTATTTTTGAACTTCAGGAACAGCCCTCACCCCTGCCTGACAGCATGGCCTGTTTCCTTCAATAAAATACGCCTAAAAATCTGACTGCGCGGGCAGTCCATTATTTCTTTTAACCGGAAGAAACTCCGTCGATCACTTACTTACAGAATCATTCTAGCGGAAAAGAATTTTTCAGTCCACTACTTTTTCACAATGTTAATATTTATATAAATTATAAAAAAACATGTTAATTGTGAATATTTTTTTCTGCAATCCCCTGTTTTTCAGCCTTTTTAAAAATAAGACAGATAATGCTAGAAGGTTGCTATACCTAGGGTTCAGTATAGCACAAAACAGAATAAAATTCCACAATATGTAAACACCATTTGCTCATATG
>JBOFWE010000142.1:0-2236 GCA_051653465.1 Selenomonadaceae bacterium
AAAAAAGAGCCTGCTGAGCCCGCCAAAAAGCGGGCTCAGCAAGCTCCATTGCTTTGCTCAGCACATTTCATTTTAAAATATGATACCATATATGAAAAATTATTCCAAATAATTTTTATCCTGCATCATCTTTTAAATCATTTTACTGCCTGCTTTTTCCATAAAGGATACGCGCCTGACGATAACGCGCTGGTGCTGTCCGCGACCAATCTGCTCCTGTTCATCAAAAGCTTCAACTAAAAACGAAAGCCGCCGGCCTTCCACCGCCGTTAGACGCACTTGGGCCCGTACCTGCATCCCCAGCGGGGTGGGTGCTGTGTGCTCAATCTGCAGCGAGGTTCCGACGCTTGTCCATTCCTCGTCAAGCACATTATCCACCAACTCGGCTGCTGCCTGTTCCATCAGCGCAGCCATAGCCGGCGTGGCATATACTAGAAGGCAGCCGCTGCCAACAGCTGCTGCCGTATTCTTCTCGTTTACAACAGCGGTACACTCTGCCGTCATTCCCGTTACCAGCTTAAATTCCATAATACAATCTCCTTTTATAATGTTCCCCAGCCTGAAGCGGCGAAAATACATTCTTTTTATCTAAAATACCATACATTCTGTCCTCGTGGCAAACAACTTCATCTGCCATGAGGATTAAAACTACACATATTTGCCGGCAACTATTCCGAGAAACCATTTTCTGTGCTACAATATACCCATGTGCGATTAGTATTCTAGTATGCATTGATTTGGCAAGCTATAATATCTGAAAATGAGCAAAATTACCAATCTTTTTTCGCTTTGATTTTATAAACGGCGAAAATTGCCGGTAATCCATATTTTTATTATCATCTAGTGGAGGAATTTTTATGACCAGACTTAAAGACGCAATCGATCACATCAGTAATGCTATCATTTCCCAGAAGGACTACCTGACCCATCTTGACCGTGAAATCGGCGATGGCGACCACGGCATCAATATGGCCCGCGGTTTTGAAGCCGTTCTCGAAAAAATGGACCGACTGGCCGATACAAGCAAGCCGGGTCCGGTGCTCAAAGCCGTCGGCAGCACTTTGATGAACACCATTGGCGGGGCCGCGGGACCCTTGTATGCTACCGGATTTTTGCGGGCAGCTGACGTCTGTGACGAAGATACGGCCTTCAACATGAAGAGCGTAGAAAAGCTTCTCGCCGCCGCTATTGCCGGTATTCAGGAACGAGGCAAAGCCGTTCGCGGGGAAAAAACCATGCTCGATGTTCTGATCCCCGTCCATGAGGTTTTTGTAGAAGGCCTCAAGCAGGATAAAACGCTGTTCCAGTGTTTGGGGGAAGCCGCCAAAGCCGCGCGCGAAGGAGTAGAATATACCAAGACGATCGTCGCCACCAAAGGACGAGCCAGCTATGTCGGGGAGCGCAGTATCGGACACGAAGATCCCGGTGCTATGTCCTCAGCCATTATGGTCCGGACGTTATACATGTTCGTCAAACGCTGACACCATAGCCTGTTTATCTCCAATTGCTGTCTACAGAAAAACCACGGAGCGATACTGCCTCCGTGGTTTTATTTAATTGCAACTGGAAAAAGGAGGGAATTATTTGAATATTGCAATTTTCACGATCACATGTTATAATAAAGACGTAAAGAAGAGATAGATAAACCGGGGTTCCACAGGCCGGCTCCAGTAGGTAGGACTGGAGAGAAAGATCTGGGACGAGATGGTTTGTCAGCCTCTCCGAGGTTCTCTTCAATGTAAACAGAAAGGATGTGGGGAATGATTAAAGATGCTACGATGTGGTTGTGTTCTCCATTGAATTTACCGTGAGCGAACCGTTTTGAAGATGCTTGAATTTCAACCGGCAGGACGTAATGACAGGGGTCATAGGTACCAGCCAGAGGAAAACAACGATGTGCGCAAGACCAGCAAGGCAACGGAGAACCAACAATTATCCAGGAGTTTACCCGACACACTGCAGTGTGATTTCCAATCATCTGCTTGATGGCTCGTATCCAGGAAGAAGGGTTAGACAAATTGAGTTGCAGCTCTTTAGGACCGAAAAGTCAAATGATGTTCAAGGGATAATGCAGATGCATGACGAGTGGTCGAATCGACCATGGGATACAGCATGGTCTTCTACTTAAGGGAAGGTCATGCAGACAAATGAATACGAGGTTTCTAATGACGGAAAAATCTTAAAAGCGGCTGGCAATTTATTGCGAGCCGCTTTTGTATATCTTGTTGCATATTGG
>JBOFWE010000143.1:0-1381 GCA_051653465.1 Selenomonadaceae bacterium
TCCGGTACAGTCGGCACAAAGTTGTAAGCAAGACCTTGTTCTGTACAGCCATTTACTGTGCGGGACAAGGTCTTTTTGTATAAAAGGGGACGCTTGAATTATGGGAGAAATATTTTTAGGAGAATGGTGTACAGCTTTAATTGGTATACTATTGCTTGATTTAATATTGAGTGGTGACAATGCCATTTTGATTGCACTTGCCTGTAAAAATCTGCCAGAAAAACAAAGAATGAAAGCGATTGTCATTGGGGGCCTGGGAGCAGTCCTGATTCGGATTGTACTTACTTTATTTGCAACAAGTCTGTTGTCAATATCGTATCTACAATTTTTAGGTGGAGTAGCGCTTATTTATATATCCGTCAAATTACTGACGGACGAGGCGGATGAAACAAGTGAAATCAAGGTTATGCCCTTGACTTTTATGGCTGCTGTAAGGACCATCCTGATTGCCGATTTTATCATGAGTATGGATAATATTCTTTCGCTGGCAGCAATGGCCAATACGGTTACCGCAGGAAAATGGAGCCTGATTATCTGTGGCTTGTTGATCAGCATTCCCCTTGTGCTCTGCGGGGCGCAGCTATTTCTGTTCTTGATTCGGCGGTTTCCTGCCATTATATATATAGGGGCTGCGGTACTGGCACATACCGGTGCTGAGATGATGATTATGGATCAGGCGGTCGGTAATGTCTTTATGCCTTATGCTCCAGTTGTAAAAGTGGCCTGTGTGGTCGCTGTCCTTACTGGTGGGTGGTATATAAACCGGGAAAAAAGGATGCCGACCCAATATCATATACATGCAAAATAGGAACGATTTTATTTGGGAGGTAAAAAAATGAACACATTAAAAACTACAATGCTTATGGCACTTTTGACGGGCTTGCTGGTTGTTGTCGGCGGGGCTGTCGGCGGACGCAGCGGGGCAACCTTTATGCTGCTGATTTCTTTTGGTATAAATTTCTTTTCCTATTGGTACAGTGATACCATTGTTCTGAAAGCCTATAGTGCCCGGGAGGTAACTCCGACCCAGGCACCAGACCTCTATCGCATGGTGGAAAATTTGGCAGGTAATGCTGATTTACCTATGCCACGCGTATATATCATTGACAGTGAAATTCCCAATGCATTTGCAACCGGCCGTAATCCGTCGCATGCGGCGGTAGCCGTGACGACAGGTATTATGCGTACGTTGCAGTATGATGAATTGGCTGGTGTAGTCGCGCATGAGTTATCGCATATAAAAAATCGTGATACGTTGATCAGTACAGTGGTTGCTTCAATTGCCGGTGTTATTTCCTGGATAGCGAATATGGCACAATGGGCGGCAATCTTCGGTATGGGACGAAATGATGACGAGGACAGCGGCAGTACAATTGGCATG
>JBOFWE010000144.1:0-7118 GCA_051653465.1 Selenomonadaceae bacterium
TGAATAATGGGGGATATTCATGTGTTGCCGGAAAGAATTACCGGCTACAGGGCATATAAAGATGGGGTTGACTTACTTGGTGTTGTCGATGTGGAACTGCCGAAAATCCAGCTTATGAGCGACACGCTAAAAGGGGCCGGTATCTTGGGGGAATTTGAAACACCAACTGTCGGTCATACCAAAGCAATGAAATGCAAAATTAATTTTCGGACAACAAATCTGCCGATGATCAGCTTGCTTGAGTGTGTTGGCCATAATTTGGAATTTCGCGAAGCCATCCAAAAATATGATGCCGCCAGTGGCAAGCGAACTTGGGATAAGAACAGAATTGTTGTGCGAGGATTTCCTTCCGAGGGGGAACTGGAAAAACTTGAATCGAACGGGGCAAACTCCTCGTCGATTGAATTGACGCTTGTTTATCTGAAATATGTTATCAATGAGATAACAGCTTTGGAAATTGACAAAATCAACTACAAATATGTGGTTAATGGAAACGACACCTTAGCGGATGTTCGTGATGCATTAGGTATGTTATAAAGAGAAAACGCCCCTATCGGATGATAAGGGGCGTTTTTTATAAAAAGAGGAGAGAAATCAAATGAAATTAAGAAAACCTTTTGAAAAAGAGGGTAAAAAGATCACGGAAATAAAGTTCGACTTTGAAAAAATTACAGGGAACGACATTATTGCAGCGGAAAAAGAAGCAAGACTTATGGGGGATAGTACCCCCGATGCAGCATATTCAAAGACTTTCCAAGCTGTTTTGGCGGCAAAGGCTGCAATTCAACCGGTAAACACGGATGATATTATGGGCATGAATGGATCGGATTTTATGGCGGCAACTACAGCTGCAGCAAGTTTTTTATTCGGATGGGCCTTGCCAAAAAGCCAGGGAAATATCTAAGAAAAACCGCTGTCTATTTGGCAGAATGGGACGGCGTATCCTATTGGATGTCACTCCCTTTGCATGAATTTTACGATTGGGTAAAAGATATTGTCGAAGTGACAGAAGAAAGGAGTAAAAAACAAAAATGAGTAAGATTTTCCAAATACAAATGGAGATTGCCGGGCGTATGGGGGCTGGCTTGGTTAGTGCTTTTTCATCAACGACAGCCCAGATGCAGCGATTAGGGGCCCAATCCGCAGCCCTCCGCGGGAATCTCAGAACATTAGATACTGCTTACAGCAGCGGAGTCATGAGTGTAAACTCATATCGGGAAGCACAGGCCCGATTAAAAGCACAACTTGAACAGACACAGGGAGCCCAAGCAAGGCTGAAAGCAGCCCAAGTAAGATCTGATGAAGCGACAAAGCGGAATAGCGAGTTAAAAGGGAAAATGGTGGATACCGCCATAATGGCCGCGCCGTTTATTGCTGCCACAAAGTCGGCAATCGATTTTGAAACTGCCATGAATGGTGTCGCGAAACAGGTTCAAGGTGCCCGTGATGATAATTTACAATTAACACCGACATATTATGCAATGCAAAGCAATGTCATGGCGTTAAGCCGTGAATTGCATATGGTACCAGAAAAGGTAGCAGATACAACTGCCGCAGCTGCCAGAATGGGCGTCCAGGGGGCGGATGCCTTAAATGAGTTTGTTCGGATGTCTGTACAAATGGGGGTTGCCTTTGAGGGATCCGGTGACCAGATAGCCGAGCAGATGGCTAAAATAGCAAACATTCGAGGGATTAAGCTTGATACGGCAGACGGTCGGGCACAGATCAAAGACTTGGCGGATACGGTTAATTATCTGGATGACCAAACAACTGCCAAAGGGCCAGAAATCATTGAGGCATTACAGCGAATCTCTGGGACGGCGGCACAATCGACGTTTAATAATGGAGAATTAGCGGCTTTGGCCACTACCATGATAGACCTTGGAAAACCACCGGAAATTGCGGCTACAGGGCTAAATGCTCTTATGAATAGAATCGCAACGGCTCCATCGCAGGCAAAGCCTTTTCAAGAAGCATTATCCAGTATTGGACTGAGTGCTAAAGATCTCCAGGCATCGTATATGACGGATTCAAAAGGTACTATATTTAACTTGTTGGAAAAAGTTAATGGATTGGGGGCAGCCCAAAAAGCAGAAGTTTTAACTGGACTGTTTGGGGCAGAGTATCAGGATGATATTTCAGCGCTTGCAGCCGGAATGGACAAACTGAAAGGGAACTTTGATCTACTGGATGATTCGGCTCGAAAAGGAAGCATGGAGAAAGAATTCCAGGCCAAAATGAAAACCACACAGTTTGCCATTGAAGGTGTAAAACAGGCTGCATCAGAAACGGGGATTTCATTAACGCAGGCTTTTTTACCAAGTATTCAAGTAATTTCTGGTGTATTCCAAAGCGGGGCTCATCATATACTGGCATTTCAGCAGCAATTTCCTCAATTATCCAATGGTATTGTAATGGTTGGTGTTGGGTTGATTGGTTTTCGCCTGGCGTGGTTAGCAACTTCTTTTGCAATGGGACAGTATAGGGCGCAGGCAACATCTATACGACTATTGTTAGCTGGCCAAAACGCACAGATGGTGATTAATAAAACAACGATGTTGTTATCTGCCGGCGCAACAAGAACGATGGCAGCGGGGCAATGGGCATTAAATGCTGCGATGTCAGCGAATCCTATAGGTCTTGTGATTGCCGGGGTTGCCGCATTGGTAGCGATTGGGTATGTAGTATATCAGAATTTCGACACGGTTCGTGCATTATGCACGACTATGTGGGAAAGTCCCACGGCGCAGATCCTACTTTTTGCCATGGGGCCGGTTGGATGGCTGATCAATGCCGGCATTGGTCTTATTGCGAATTGGGATACGGTCAAAGCCTGGTTTGTGACGCTGTGGGAAGATCCGTCAACGGCAATCGATCAATTTTGTAATTACATCAAATCACAGTTTGACGGTGCACTCAATTGGCTCGGCGAAAAGTGGGATTGGGTGAAGGGGATTTTTAGCCAGCCGATAAAAGCAAATGTCCAAGCAAGTGCCGCAGCAGGCGGTGAGGCACAGGTCTATGCGAATGCTGCCGGCGGCATTTATAACCGTGGATCATTTTTGACGACGTTTGCCGAAGAATCCGCAGAAGCAGCTATCCCCCTTGATGGATCTGCGCGGGCTGTTGGCTTATGGCAGCGTGCTGGCGAGATTTTGGGTGTTGGTGGCAACGGTGGGAATAATATCACCGTGACATTTGCCCCGGTGATTAATGGCGGTGGTCCGGAAGTGGCGCAGCAAGTCCAGAGACAGCAAGAAAGCTTCATGGAACAATTACAGGATATCATGCACCAGAATGCGAGGGTAAGTTATGGTTGATACTTATACGACGAAACAGGGCGACATGTGGGATATGATCGCCTATGAGGTTTATGGCGATGAGTATAAAATGCACTATCTCATGGATGCGAATAAAAAGTATGTTGAAACCGTGATATTCCCGGCAGGGGTAACACTGGTTGTTCCGGTATTGTCTGCTACCCAAACAACGAATTTGCCGCCGTGGAAATCGTCATGATAGCAAGAAATACGAGTCTTGAACTCGTTTATGAAGAAAAAAATATTACAGAAGACCTACGGCCCCATCTAAAAAGCTGGTCCTATACGGACAATCTGTCTGGACAGTCTGACGATTTACAGATAACGCTTGAAGATCGCGATCATCAATGGATGGGTGATTGGTATCCGGATTATGGTGCAAAGCTGACCGCCACTATGAAGCGGACGAACTGGACAACTGAGCAGAAAATCAAAGAATTTCCGCTTGGCATATTTGAGATTGACGAAATTGAGAATAAATATCCTCCGTCTGAGGTTACAATCAAGGCGCTTTCTGTATTTCAGAGTACGGCTTTGAAGGGTGAGGACAAAAATAGAGCATGGGAAAAGACAAAGTTGTCGGTCATAGCCAATGATATCGCTAGTGATGCCGGAATGAAGCTTTATTATGAGGTGGCTAATGATCCGGAATATGATCGGCAAGAGCAGACAGAAGAACAGGATTTGCCATTTCTGCAGAAACTTTGCAGTGATGCAGGTTTGGCTCTAAAAATCTCTGATTCGCAGATTATTATTTTCGATGAAGCAAAATATGAGCAGGCTGATCCGGTATTCACAATTGATTTTAAAACATGGCCGATTAAGACATGGCGAGGACGAGGCACTATCGATGATACTTATGCATCGGTTCGGATCACTTATCGAAGCCCGAAGGGACGGGTGCAGATGAATTATACTTATACGCCGCCAAATCCCCCGCCAACTGGGCGGGTACTGGTTATCCGGGAGCGTTTTGAAAGCGAAAACGAAGCTGAGCGAAAAGCAAAAAAGGCTTTGCGAGAAAAGAATTCAAAGGCGTGGAGCATAAACATAAGCATTTTGGAAGACTTTCCGATCAGTGCATCGCAAAATGTCATGATAAAAAATTTCGGCGTATATGATGGCAAGTGGATCGTCACACAGGCAACGCACGGGCAAAGCAGTAGCGGTGATGAAGTTAGTTTACAGCTGCGCCGGTGTTTGGAGGGGTACTAATGGATAAGCAAACAAAAAATCTTTTCCGTATTGGCACGGTTTGCGACCTGGATGCAGCAGGCCAGCGCGTGCGGGTAAATTTCGATGATCTTGGAACAGTTTCCCCCTGGCTGCAAGTGCCGGCTTTTGGCGCCAATGGCGACGATTATTATTGGATGCCGGAAGTAGACGAACAGGTTGCCTGCTTTTTTATGCCGACTGGCAATGCTGAGGGATACGTGCTTTTCAGCGTTCGGGGATCGGCCAATGCGCCGAAAGCCGGTAGTGCCAGCAAGCGTTATATACGATTCGCTGATGGCGGTGTGGTGGAATACGACAAGGGAACCAGTACACTTACCATTGAAGCAGCGAATATCGTCATAAAAGGTAATATTACATTAACCGGAGGTATAACATCGAGTGCCGATATTGTAGCCGCAGGTATTTCCTTAGACAATCATGTCCATAGTGGTATTTTGCCGGGTGGCAGTAACACGGGAGGGCCAGTATGAGCATAGGCGTAATACAGGGGACAACCTCTCAAAATGAACTTGTTCAAGTGGTTTTTGAAGCTTACTACAAGTCGGACGTTTCGGATTTGCAAGGGATTGCCAATAATTTTGTCAGTAAATTTAGCGGAGGGAATAGTTTTTCCTTGTTTAAATCAAGCAATGATTTTAAGGTCATGACTCTGGATAATTTCCAGCGTAGCGCCGAAGGCCGCTGGGCAACGCATGAAATCATCGGTATCGAAAACAAGCCGATCAAGGAGTTCCTGGGGCCAGGCCTCGAGAAGATCACAGTCTCTATTTTTCTTTCGGCTGATATTGGTGTTACTCCGGAAAAGGAGTTGGAAAAGCTGCGGAAGTTGCGTGATGGTGGTGCCGTTTGCGATTTCGTCCTCGGCAGTACGCCGGTTACGAGAAATAGCTGGATCATATCAAGCCTGTCGGAAGATCATCGAATTAAAGACAACAAAGGCCAAACGGTCCAGGCCGCTGTCAATGTCAGCTTGGAAGAATACGTGAAGGAGGTTTCGACGACAAGTGGCTGAATATGATGTTTCAATGAGCACGAATTTGAATATAGATTTTTCGGCCACGGGCACTGCGGCAATCCTGCAGAACGTGGCCATGATTTTTTCCAGCGTAGCAAAGTCCTGCCCGATGGATCGCCAATTTGCATGGAATGGTAGCGTACTAGATAGACCATCTAATATGGTCCAATCTATTTTCGCGGCAACAATGGTTTCTGCATTAAAAAAATACGAGCCGCGGGCTATCTTGACTAAATTGACTCCGGTTGATGGCGGGACTGACGGCGTGACGACATGGACAGTGAGGGTGAACATAAATGAGTAATTTGAGTAAGTTACCGAATATTACATTTGCGGAAAAAAATGCATTGACAATTGAAACGGAAATAATTGACCAATATAAAGAAACATCTGGCGTAACGCTTGCGGATGCAGATCCACGTAAAAAGTTGTTGCAGTCGGAGGTGCCAATCATTGCCGGTCAGCGCAGTGCAATTGATAAGGCAGCGAAAAGAAATTTATTGGCCTATTCTGATGGCGTTTATTTGGATCATATAGGTATCATGGTCGGCTGTACCCGTATTGCGGCTACAGCGGCGACAACGACGTTGAAATTTATGCTGACAAAAACAAGGTCCATTAGCACGACGATTCCAGCGGGAACCCGGGTGACGGCCGGTGACGGCCTTTATTTCGCAACAGATGTTGCATTGACCATTGAAGCCGGTATTATAAGCAGTAATGTCGCGGCGACATGCACAACGGCTGGCGATGCTGGGAATGTTTATGCAATTGGCGATCTGATAACGATTGTTGATCCGGTGGCGTATGTTTCTTCGGTCACAAATACGACGGCTAGCGCCGGTGGCACGGACGAAGAATCCGACGATGATTTCCGCGAGCGCATCCATCTGGCACCGGAAAGTTTTTCAACTGCAGGCCCTACTGGGGCATATGAATATTGGGCAAAAACAGCATCGAGCCTAATTGCAGATGTAAAGACATATAGTCCTTCACCCGGGTGCGTTGCCATATGTGTGCTGATGAAAGATGGAAAATTGCCAGAGGCTGAGATATTGGCGGATGTTCTGGCTATCTGCTCAGATAGAAAAATTCGCCCGTTGACAGATAATGTTTCGGTTATTTCTCCGACACAGGTCGCATATGATATTACGGTCACATATTACATTAGCAAATCAAATGAAAATCTTGCTGATAGTATTACGAAAGGCGTGGCTGCTGCTGTGGCAGATTATAAAGCCTGGCAAAAAGCAAAGCTCGGCCGTTCGGTGGATCCGTCAGAACTGATCTATAAGATAAAGGCCGCTGGTGCCAGCCGTGTGTCGGTGATAGCCCCGGTATATACAGCGTTAACGGACACTCAGGTGGCCAAAGAAGGAACTGTTTTGATAAATTACGGAGGGGTGGAAAATGAGTAGAACCATAGACGATATCATCTGGTCCGAAATCATGCCGCCAGCCATTCGTAATGATACCCAGGTTCAGGCGATTAGCGCCGCCATCACGCCACAGTTGCAAGCTGTCAGCCGTGCAATTGAAGAGTGTAT
>JBOFWE010000145.1:0-1890 GCA_051653465.1 Selenomonadaceae bacterium
AGTAGAGAGGCTAACGGACGTAAAAAATCCGTTAACCTCTCTTTTCATCGCAGTATCTTTTAGCGAAATAAATGATATAGGTGGACAGCCTACAATAAAATGGACAGTTTTCTTGAAGAACTGCTAGAATAATAGAAAAAAACAAAATGTAACCATAAGAATTTTGAGTTATATATTATAATCATGAACCGAAGCAGCTTTGCGAATATATCGCAAACCCTTGCAAAGGATCATGGGAACGTAGATAACTGCATAGAGTTGGCACAGGCGATTTTGCCTGTGCCTATTTTTATGCCCCAAAACAGGGAACCCTAAAATTCATATAAAAGAAAATGGAGGAAAAGATCATGAAACAAGGCAGAACGCTAGAAGCAGTAGGAAGAGAACTTGAGCGCCAGCGGCTGGCAAGAAAGGACTTTGTGGCAGATACACGAAGCCTTGAAATGGTAACAGATAAAAACGGCACCAAGTTATCTCTCTTTTTAGAAGATGAACCGCAGTGTTTTTCGGTCAGCGATTTAGCGCACCAGCAGATTGCATCGAGGCTGCAAATTCCACTGCGTTACTACCAAAAAATGCGTCAGGAAGAAGCCCCGCTCTTAGACGAAAACGTTAACACCTGGTTTAACAAGCTGACAGAGCGAAGAATGGTCCGGGTGATGGACGGAAATGTCCGGGCCTTTTTATCCGATCGATACCGCCGGCTGGATCACTTAGAACTTTGCAGTGCCGTACTTCCCGTCATTCAGGACATGAAAGGTGCCGAAATTGAAAGTTGCGATGTTACCGACAGTCATTTGTATTTAAAAGTTATCAATAAAAGATTGAAAGCCGAAGTCAGCGTGGGCGATGTTGTCCAGGCTGGCTTTGTTATTTCCAACAGCGAAGTCGGTCTCGGCAGTCTGAAGGTAGAACCATTAATCTACAGGCTTGTCTGTAAAAATGGCCTCATTGTCAAAGACTACGCTCAAAAGCGCTACCATGTCGGGAGACAACTCGATGGGGAAGAATCCGCCTATGAACTCTATTCAGATGAAACCTTGGCCCAAGATGATAAAGCCTTCTTTATGAAAGTACAAGATACGGTTCGCTGCGCTGTGGATGAAGCTAAATTCATGCTGACCGTAGATAAAATGCGCGAAGCCAAGCAGATCCCTTTGGAGCATGATCCGGTGCAGTCCGTAGAAATTCTGGCAGATAAATTCAGCCTTAACCAAAATGAGCGCGGGGATGTCCTGCGCCAGCTCTTTATGGGCCGGGACAGCAGTCGCTATGGTCTGATCAATGCCGTAACCGCCGCCAGTCAGATTGCCGAAAGCTACGAGCGGGCAACCGAACTTGAACGTATCGGTGGGGAATTGTTAGCCCTGCCTTCGCCGAAAAAACTGCTTTTGGATACCAGGGCAGAGGGCAATATCAAAAATGTAACCCCTATCCGTAGAAGCCTGTCGATGGCCTAAAGCCATATAAAGAAAAGGAGGGAATTCTATGTCATGGTACACGTTACAGGCAGCAACCGAAAATGTACTGCTAAAGATACAACTAAACAAAGGACAGCTTACCCTTGAAATCCAAGACCCGCAGGGAAGGCAAGGTATCTATCTTGTCTTACATCCCTTGCAGGCAACCATACTGGCAAAATACCTATACAATACAGCTCAGCAGGTTCCGCTTGTAGATCTTATGAAATTGGGCCAGATAGGAGATATCAGCATTGAAACGGCACAACCGAGGCAAAGAACAAAAACAGCCCACAGCCAACTACCTGTGGCGTAAAAGGAGAGAAAAACTATGCCAGCCACGAAATTTATCTGCCCCAATGGAAATCGCATCCCGATCAAAGCCTGCCTTGCGGCCTGACCGCAAAAAGAGCGTTGCCTATTTTTGCCC
>JBOFWE010000146.1:0-1474 GCA_051653465.1 Selenomonadaceae bacterium
AGGGAAGCCGGCGTACTGGTTCGTCATAATGTGCCGATGCTCAGCCTGCAGGATGTGTTCAGCCGCGAAGCTGTTGAGGAGTTTGTCACATCGATGCAGGCGGAGCTTGGAAACCCCGAATTTGTCGTCGAGGAAAAAATCGATGGGCTGTCACTGGCCTTGCGCTACGAGGACGGGATTTTGACGACAGCCCTGACCCGCGGCGATGGTGTCGTGCAGGGCGAAGATGTGACGGAAAATGCCCGGATGATCAAGGATGTCAAAAAAAAGCTTAAGGAGCCTCTGCCGTACTTTGAAATCCGCGGGGAAGTCTATATGAGCCGGGAAGCCTTTGCTGCGGTGAATGCACAGCAGGAGCTGCTGGGTAAAAAAACCTTTGCCAATCCACGCAACTGCGCCGCCGGTACGCTGCGCCAGCTTGACAGCAGGGTCACAAAGGAGCGGAATCTGTCGCTGTTTATTTTTAACCTGCAGGCCGTCCGTGGCCGTGAGTTTTTGACGCATACTGAAGCATATGAATTTATGAAAAAGCAAGGGATCAAGGTCATTGCTAATTACCGGGTTTGCAAGAGTGCAGCGGAAGTCTGGGCGGCAATTGAAGAGATTGGCGATAAGCGCGGGGACTTGCCGTACGATATCGATGGTGCGGTCGTAAAGATCAATTCGTTTGCAGCTCGGGAAATGCTCGGCGCTACCGCCAAAGTCCCGCGCTGGGCAGTGGCCTATAAGTATCCGCCGGAAGAAAAAGAGACTGTTTTGCGGGCGATTGAACTTTCCGTGGGCAGGACTGGCAGGATTACCCCGACCGCGGTCTTTGATCCCATTCGCCTGTGCGGAACCAGTGTGGAGCGGGCGACGCTGCACAACCAGGATTTTATTGACCAGCTCGATGTCCGGATTGGTGATACGATTTTGGTCTATAAATCAGGGGAAATCATTCCCAAAGTGCGTGCAGTTGTTCTCGCCAAGCGTCCGGAAGAGGCGCAGCCCTTTGCGATTGGCACGATCTGCCCGGCCTGCGGGGCGCAGGCGCACCGTGAAGAAAATACAGCTGACATCAAGTGCACGAACCCGAGCTGCCCGGCGCAGCTTGAACAGCACATCATCAATTTTGTCAGCCGCAGCGCGATGGATATCAAAGGGTTTGGTGCGGCCTATGTGACCGAGCTGATCCGGCGGGGTTACGTTAAAAATATTTCAGATATCTATAAGCTCGGTGAATTCCGGGAGGAACTGATTGCCGAGGGCATTATCGGCAAGGAGAAAAATACCGATAAGCTGCTGTTGGCAATAGAAAAGTCTAAGGAAAATGAGCCGCAGATGCTGCTGACCGGGCTGGGGATTGCCAATATTGGCAAAGCCGGTGCCCGCGAGCTGATGCTGCATTTTAAAAGCCTTGACCGTCTGGCGGGTGCTTCACTCGAAGAAATCCAGGAGGTCAGGGATATCGGACGAATCAGTGCGGAGGCTCTTG
>JBOFWE010000147.1:0-2885 GCA_051653465.1 Selenomonadaceae bacterium
TGCGGAATGGCAGTCAGACCAGTGGATGATGCATAATGGCATTCTTTATGATATCTCCGAGGGGGAGACAGAACGAACCGTTCGTTTTGACACGCAGAAGCTGCCAATCAAAAAGAATCCGAAGCAGATTCTGCAGGAACAAAAGGACCCCGAAGAATTGACGATGAAGGAGCTGCGGGCGCAGATTCAGATCATGAAATCGCAGTATATTGACACTCGCAAGCTGGAAACGGTACTCTATCAGCGGATAACGATTCCGATGGCCAGCCTAGTGTTTGCGATGATCGGAATTCCGCTGGGTATGCAGCCTAATCGTAGCAGTTCTTCGATTGGTTTTGGACTCAGTATCATTATTATTTTTGTTTATTATACGATCATGACGCTTTCGAGCGCCATTGGACAGGGCGGACTGCTGCAGCCTGCCTATGCCGTATGGATACCAAATTTTGTCGGTATGCTGGTAGGGGCTTATCTGCTCAATAAAGCCGCAAAATAGAGAAAAAAGAAAAGCAGAGGAGCAATCCTTTGCTTTTTCCTGCAAATGCAATGAATTTTAAGAAAAGAGGTGTATGGCATGTATGGAATTGTTTTAATAGCAGTATTGATCATAACCGGCGGGGTAATTGCCTTTATTGGGGACCGTTTGGGGACGAAGATCGGCAAGAAGAAACTATCGGTGTTTGGCCTTCGTCCGCGTCATACATCGATCGTCATCACCATCATTACCGGGATTATGATTACCACCTTGACCTTTGGCATTATGGCAGCTGTATCGGAAAATGTACGGACGGCACTGTTTGGCATGGAAAAGCTCAATCGGCAAATGCAATTGACACAGGCAGAGCTTGAGCAGGCCGATAAGGATCTGACCGCTGCCAATGCTGCCCGTGACAAGGCAAAGACCGATTTTGCCGCGGCGCAGGCCGAGGTTGAAAAAATGAAGATTCACCAGGCTGAGCTTGCCCGGCAAAACCAAACCTTGGAAGCCGGGAATCGTGAACTGGCTTCGGCTAACAGTGATTTGGAACAGAAAAACAATGCTCTGGGCGACTTGAATAATTCGCTTGTACAGAAAAATGATGAGATGTCGGCCGAAAACAAAACGCTGGAAATTCGGACGAAAAACCTTAGAGATGGACTGCAATTTGTCCGCGAAGGCGATATTGTTTATCAGGCTGGTGAAGTTATTGCGAGTGGTGTTGTAAAAAAGACCACTGAAAAAGAATCCTTAGCGGCGGGGCTATCCAGCATTATCTATCTGGCCAATCGAAATGTAGCGGAAAAAACGGGCAGTAATACCGGCAATGAAGGAATTTTGATTTATCAGAGCGAATATCAAGCGGCAGTGGATAAAATGGAAGGTCTGATGCAGGATAGTGTTGTCCGTATTGTTGCTGCCGGTAACCTTGTCCGTGGTGAGCCGGTTCGTCCAATCATTGAGATTTATCCAAATCGTACGATTTACCAGGAAAATGAATTTGTTTTTACGGAAAATATGGCGCTGCGGGGCAAAGTGAAAAACGAGGCCCAGCTGGCAGTGTTTGAGTTTCTAAAACATGTCAATACAGCAGCGGTGAATAAGGGGGTTTTGGCAGATCCACTTAAGGGTTCCGTTGGAATAATGGGCGGGGATCAGCTCTATGATATCATTAATAGTCTGACTCCGATTCGCGGAACGGTCAGATTATCAGCATATGCGGCGCAAAGTACGGATGCTTTGGGGCCGTTGCGGCTTAGAATAAAAGCAGAAAAACTCAGCGATTAATAATAAAAAGGAAGCGATTTTATGTATATTCTCGCTGTAGACCCGGGCCGTGAAAAATGCGGCCTTGCTGTCATGCGTCATGACGGAAAAATCTTTTATCAGGAAGTCGTTGAAACTGCGCGGCTGAGCATTAAGGTCAGCCGCCTGGTTCGGGAGTATCAGGCCGAAACACTGGCCATTGGTGATGGCACGACGAGTGAGGCGGCACAGGCAGTGATTAAAGAGGCGGTTCCAGAGCTGAATTTGGCGGTGCTCGATGAATATCGGACCACCGATGAGGCAAAGCTTCGTTATTGGCAGAAAAATCATCCGCGCGGCTGGCGCAGGCTTTTGCCGACGACCTTGCAGTCCCCCCCTGAGCCGGTCGACGACTATGTCGCGGTCATTCTCGCTGAGCGATATTTCAAAAAATTGTGTAAAAAAAGGACTTGAAATCATAAACGAAATATGCTATGATGTTCAAGAACTGGAAATTTAATGGAATGAAAAGCTGGCTGAGGAAACGTGGATACTCACCGAGAGCAATTCTTCCTGAAAATTAAAGGTTCAAATAAAATTTTAGGAGGAGTTTTTACATGAAAAAGACTCTCGTATCTGCAATCACTACTGCATTAGTAGTAGGCGCTGCTAGCACAACTTTTGCTGCAGCAAATCCTTTCAGCGATGTACCGGCTGACAGCTGGGCATATGACGCTGTAACGAAATTGGCTCAGGATGGCGTTATCAACGGTTATGGCGATGGCACTTTCCGTGGCGACAACACAATCACTCGTTATGAAATGGCTCAGATCGTTGCTAAAGCAATGGCTAAATCCGATGTTTCGGCTGCTGACAAAGCTACTATCGACAAATTGGCTGCTGAATTCGCTGACGAACTCAACAACCTTGGTGTTCGCGTTGACAACCTCGAAAAGAGAGTTGACAATGTGAAATTTGCCGGTGAAGCTCGTTACCGTTTCACTAGCGAAGATCATGAAAACCTGACTGAAAACGTTAAAGCTAACGCTATGTTGTTCCGTTTGGAACCAACAGCTCAGATCAATGACAACTGGGTAGCAAAAGCTCGTCTTGACTGGACAACTGATCTTGACCAGAGCACAGATGCAACTCATTCCGTTGA
>JBOFWE010000148.1:0-3311 GCA_051653465.1 Selenomonadaceae bacterium
TTCTTGCCTTTGCCTGTGCTTCAACGAAAGATTCATATTTATTATCTCGCCCAGGTTCAATGGCAATTGGCGAATTATCTTGTATAGCTTGTTTAATTTCACTGGTCTTGTACTTATTTTCTAAAAGCATATCTTTGAAAATGACGGCATCCATAGAGCTTTGCAGGAACTTCTTTTCGTTATAAAGCTGCGCAATCCTATTTTTATATTCTTCATCTGCTGTCACCGGTTCAGGGATCGGGGTATGTTCTTTTATAATCTCCATCCGATCACGAACCGCCTCTGCTTTATGCAGAACATCATCTGCATATACCAAAGGAGCTACGACCGCAGCCGTTTGTGCAGCCGCTATAATGGCAGCTCTCACATCGGCCGGATCAATATGATTTAAAAGCATTCTAAGCGCCGCACGACCGTCTTGGTATAACGACATATTAACATCAATATTAACCCCCTCAGAAGCAAGCCCACACTGTTTGTTGTACTCTTCTTGGACTGTCTTGGTATATGTTTCTTTCTTCTTTGCAGCCTCTAGTCGATGATCCACCTCATCGATTACCTTAACCACATAATTCTCAGGAATCCCTGGCATTAAAGCCCGAGGGCTATGATGCTTTATAACCTCATGCAGTTCAAACTTATCAAAATCCGGATATCGGTTTAATAATTTTTCGGAAATATCTTTATCTACAAAAGGAGCCGTTAGCATCGCAGAAAAACTAGGGTATGCCTGCAGCCGTTCGTGGATGGCCTGTTTAAACAAATCCACTGGAGTGAAGCCCGCTTCGATAAGTTTCTTATACGAAGTATTTTTAGGGATATCCTTTTTCTCCCATGTAAGCAAATCTTTCTCTGTCCGCAAAACCTTTCCGGCAGCTGAAGCAATCCAATTTGCATAAGATTCTGGTGTTTTATTGGGTTTGTTTGGATTTTCCTTTATGGCTAGAGGGCTTTTTTCAGCAATAACACGGGCAATATTTACCGAAGATTGTTTCTCTTCCAGTAGCTCCTTGGCAACAATTCCATCATAATAACTGCGATTTTTTTCAACGCCCAGTGCATATCCCTTTTCCTTAAGCCGCCGATCTATTCGCTCAATTTTCTCATCATAAAGTGCAGCCGTAACCGGATACTGTTTAATTGCAAAAGCCTTTTTATTTTCATAATCTTTTTCTACCGCTGAGAGGAGGCCTTCTACATATGCCTCCTTATTTCGCCCTGGTTCTTTTGCAACCGGCGATGCATTAAGAGCTGTTCTGACAAGGTCTTTAGGAAAATTTTCTGCAAAAAGTCTGCCAACGATCGTTTGATCATCACGCCCGGCAAGAATTTGGGTATGTGTACGCTTCATATAGTCCCTTGCAAAGAAATTATAGGCATCTTCTGCTGTATGAACGTCTTTCACTGTCGTAATTCTTTGTATATCAATATATGCCTGATATGACTCTTGGCATTTGCTCATAACATCAGAAATATAGGCCTCATTCAATTTGGGAAATGGCGAATTTCGCCGTAAAACTTCTTCGATAACTTCCGGGAAAAAATTGTGCTCTACCATCATAGAAAGGACAATACTGCCTTCATGAAACGCATTAAATTTATCAAGGGAATAACTCGCATATTTATCTGTAAGACTTGCCACCTTTTCTAAATAAAGTTTTTTGGCAAGATCATACATTTTCCCTGTTTTTAAGATCCTCTCCCGATTCACATGTCCAAGAACATTATCCGCATAATTATCGAGAAGCTTAGCATCGGTGAATTGCCCAGAAAGCAACGAATTTTTCCGATGTGCCTCTAACACTTCTTTGAGAGAGTAGCCTTCGTCCAGTAATTTGCAAAATATTGCTAGATCCTTTTTCAATAACAATTCTTCAAATTTGGTATAATAGCTTTCTTTTTGCCTTTCATACGCATCATCAACATGTACCCCTAACCCATTTTCGGGCAAGTCTCGAGAAACTTGCCCTTTAAGATACATATCGATGGCCTCTGGTGTTTTCCCTTTCACGGCCGGACTTGCTTTTAATATAGCACGTTCTATTTGTTCCGTACCATAGCCATCATCTTCTAATGCTGCAGCTATTTTTTTATCAAGCTCCACATATAATCGGTACATATCTTTGGTTAAATTTTCTTTTTGGGCCAACTCTTTATACGCATATATAGCTGATTTCATAGGATATTCACCTCCTTATTTTCCGGATTCCTGCTGGATTACAGGTTCCTTCAATGTCTTAACCTCTGCCTCTAATAGTTCTATGCGCCGTTCAAACTTTGTCACACGCGCCGCAAAATACAAGATACACAAGATTAATAAAATAAATACTGATGTCATAATATAGTCATCCTCTCTCTTTGTGGTACAGGGAAATTCACATCCTTATGCTTCATCCAATGCTCATTGAAGTTTTCTTTCCCAAATTCATTAATCAATTTTTGACAATACTTAGAGTCTGCCGTATCAGTAGCCGCCGTATACGCTAAGGTAAATGGGCAGGTTTCAAGCCCGATATCATATAATCTGGAGCCATGTGGCGAAGTATAATAATATTGTCTTTGAGGAACTGCATGAGCAATCAACTCAATTTGCCGTTGATTTAAGCCAAACGAGCTATACATTTTTTTGTTTTTCTCTTCCAAAGCATCTTTATTGGGAAGAAATATTTTAGATTGGCAGGATTCCAGAACTGTCGAAAATATAGGAGAATCTGCAATATCCGTCAAATTTTGCGTAGCAAAAACAACGAAGGCTTTTGATTTACGTAAAGTTTTAAGCCAGTTACGAATTTTGTCGACAAACATCGGATTATCAAAAAACACCCAACATTCATCTAAAATAATCCCTGTAGGACCATTTCCGTCCTTATCTAACATTCCATCAATTCGATGGAAAATATACATCAAAACAGGCCCGATAATGGCTGGCGTTTGCATCAGTTTGGACATTTCAAATGTTTCCCATAAAGAAAAGTCCAACGTATCTTCATTCGAATCAAAAATTCGGCCATATGGGCCTTTAACCGTCAAAGGCTCAAATGTTGTTTTTAAAGAAGCCATATTTAAATAGTTAACAAAAGATGACATTGTTCTTAATCGTCTAGGCGCACTCCCCAAGGTTTGCAAAGAATCCCGTATTATCTTTTTTATTTCAGGAGTCACCTTCACCTTTTCATTTCGTGCAAAATCGCACAACCATTCATGTGCCCATTGAAGTTCAAGCTCATCATCAATATTTGCTAAAGGTTGAAAGGACAAGCTGCTTTCTTCACTACCCAAATCATAAAAATTTCCACCTACGCCTTCTGTCA
>JBOFWE010000149.1:0-2283 GCA_051653465.1 Selenomonadaceae bacterium
GCGCCAAATTTCCGGACTGCTTTCACTGATTTCCTGTCCGCCTGTAACGCCCCACCACTGCATTGGCAGGTACCGTCAGACGGGCATCCTTCATACATCCTTATATGAACCATCGTCCAGGCCTGTCAATCAACCTTCCTGCAGTCGAAATGCATTGACATTTTCCTGGCGATGAGAATCCTTCCATTGTTAACCGGAAACACTTTTCTTCAACTTTTGTCTGCGGCACTGCAGCTTCGCAGGAAAGCTGTCCAAAAGCATCGCCAAATAAGCAAAAGTCAAATTCTTAAAATCTTACGTTTACAGCAGATCAGCTATTTGTAGTTGCGGACGCAACTGCCACGGTTGAAGCGGTACTGACGGCATCATTATAGGCCGTTCGCGGCGGTGGCATTACCATCGCCAGCTGCTGGAACAAAAGCTGCGCCTCATCACTGCTGACACTTTTTGTTTTTTGCGTCAGTGCCGTTTCGTACTCGGTCTGCGTCAAGGAACCATCCCCATCGGCATCCATACTGCTGTAGAGTTTAGTGGCCATATCGGCCGTAACCTCTTTTGGTCGCGCCGCCGCAAATTCAGCAGCACTCACAACGCCATCACCATCTGTGTCCATACTGCTGTACATCTCCGCTGCTGTTTTCTTTGCCTGTTCAAACGCTGCATCATCGGTGCTTGCCCCTTTGCTGTTATACGTATACTGCAAGGGAGGCAGGGAATCCGAAAGCTCCAGTGTGTCCCCGGACGTGCTGCCCGTGGACTGAATCAACTGACTCAGATCACTTGTTTTGCTGCTGGAATTACTTGAAACTGCATTCAAGGAAAGATACTGGCTTAACATCGCAGCCCAATTGCTGCTTATAGATGATATGCTCATTATTTACCTCCTTAATTGCTTTTGCTTATTCTCTCTAATTTTACACTATATGTTAGCTTTTTCAAAGAATTTTCTGCTAAATCCAAGTGATTCCTCAACAATGGCAGTTACTCGCCCTTATGTAAAATTTTCATTGCTCCCGCTCTGCTGGTGCTTCATCCGCTTTTATAGTTTTGCTGTCTTTCCCATGGTATTTATGCCGAAATACCCGGATTTTATTCTGCCCCTTTAGCTTATTGTCCGGCAAAGGGATCAGTTCAACCGTGCCGAGTAAAATTCTTTCACCAGTTTCAGGATCTTTGGCAAAAGCTCTATAGGTTCCTGTTTGCATTTTCTCCCTCTTTCCCCGTCTCAGCTGTCTTGCTCTCCTGTTCCAAGTTCTGCCCTGACTAAAATCCGCTTTCCCCCTACAGCAAAAGGCGTTTTAAAGGCAGCAAAGATTCGATCCAATACTAAATGTATTGAATTTTTATTTATATTCTCCATAAAAAAGAAAAATTTTGTACCATCACGGCAAATTACCAGCTCTGCCGGCTTTACCGCTGCTTCCAGTCGCTGGTAAACGACGGCTAAAAATTCATCTTCCGCCACTTCTCCCGGCTCAAAATCCAGTAAATAAAAAAAGAACATGACTGCCACGGCTTCTGCCGTTTC
Organism: Selenomonadaceae bacterium; assembly: GCA_051653465.1. GTDB lineage: Bacteria > Bacillota > Negativicutes > Selenomonadales > Selenomonadaceae. The sequence goes on from JBOFWE010000149.1 coordinate 1,529, forward strand.
GGCCATCCACAAAGACTCATAGATACGCCGGCTGAAAAACAGCCGGTTTGGCAATCCTGTCTGAGCATCAAAGCAGGCCAGGGCCTCCAGTTTTTCTTCAACTGGCATAAATTCACCACTTGAGAACTCCGCCTGCAGGGATTCTTGTTCCATGCCCCAACCTGCACCGTTCTCGCTGGCATCGAAAAAGATTTCCAGCAAATATTCCTCGTCCTCTAAAACCAAAGGCACAATCGTCTTAATAACCGCCTGGCAAGTTCCGCTCGCCGTACGCACCAATTGCCGGCAGTTATCGATCCTTTGCCCGGGTTTATCAGCCGGACAAGTGTGCAGGGCCTGCTGACAAAAAATCTGCTGACATTGCTGCCCGATAACCTGGCGAATTGTAAAGCCTGTCATTGCCAGGAACTTGCCATTGGCATATAGAATCTGTCGGTTTTTCCCATCAATCAGAGCCACCGCAACCCCCAGCGAGTCCAAGCCGGCTGCCGAAAATTCTGCTGCTTTAAAAATCTGTGCCCGATATATCTTTTTTACACATCCTGTCATAGCCCGCTCCCTTCAAATTCCACTAGAAAGACGCTCTTGGCAGCAACTCTTTTCCTGCCGGTCTGGAAAATTACAGCTTTGCTCTCAGCCTTCATTTTTCAGTGCCGGCTCGGCCGAATTGGTGAATACCAGTACGACAATATGATTTTGTTCAAAATTAATCTTTACCAGGCGTTCCGGGATATAATCGTATTCCATAATAAACA
>JBOFWE010000150.1:0-8973 GCA_051653465.1 Selenomonadaceae bacterium
AACTTTTATGGGGGCATGAGCATGAATCTCAGCGAAAAAATCGCCATTATTACCGGTGGCAATCAGGGAATTGGCCTGGCAACGGCAACGGCACTGGCAGCCGCAGGCGCCACTGTCATAATTGCTGCAAGAAAGGAAGTGACGGGCCTGCAGGCCGTTACTTCTATTCAGGCAAAATATCCGGTCCAGGCATATTTTTATAAAGTCGATATCACCAATCCAGCTGCAGTAAGCAAAATGGTGCAAGCAATACAAGAAAAATTTGGCCGTATCGACATTCTGGTAAATAATGCCGGTATCTGCAGCCTCTCCCTGCCTTTTGAAGACCTGTCAATTGAAAGCTGGGACCGTGTTATGGATGTCAACGTAAAGGGCATGATTCACTGCATCAAAGCGGTAATTCCATTGTTCAAAAAACAGGCGAAAGGAAAAATCATCAATATAGCTTCTTTGGCCGGAGAAGTCGGCGGCATTGCTACTTCAGCTGATTATGTTGCCAGCAAGGCAGCTGTTATCGGCATTACCAAATCACTTGCCCGCTATCTGGGACCTTACAACATCAATGTAAATGCCGTAGCACCCGGTTTCATCGCGACGGATATGACCGCTGCTATGTCCATACCGACTGGCTCCATTCCGCTGCGACGGAGCGGTCAGCCAGACGATGTAGCCAACGGGATTGTATTTTTAGCCTCTGACCGAGCGGATTATATTACCGGAACAACGCTCGATATAAATGGTGGCTTGTATATGAAATAATTTTTCACCTAAGCTTTCACCCACTGTCAAAATCTCGGGCTAGTTTATAAAAATATAACGACAACAAAGGCGGCATCCAAATGGATGCCGCCTTTGTTGTCGTTAAGCCTAATAAAATAAACTACGATCGTTTTTTGTTAAATCTTAAACCGCTGAATTGCCTTTTGCAGATCTTCAGCAATACTGGCCAGATGCTGGCTGGCCGAGGCAATTTCTTCCGTTGAAGCCGACTGTTCTTCGGTCGCGGCCGAAATCGTCTGCGTCTGCTCCGAAGCTTTTTTGCCTTCCTGATCGATGGTATCCACCGCCTGCACCATTTTCTTGGTACCGCTCGTGATATCGGCAATGGCTTTGGATATTTCACTGATCTGGAGCGTCATGACCCGAACCATGCCCAGGATTTCTTCAAAACTGCTGCCGGCCAGGGAAACAACCTGCGTTCCGGCATCCACTTCTTTCTTACCCATCACCATAAATTCAACGGCTGAATTTGTCTTCATCTGCACTTCGTTGATCAATCCGGTAATCTGTTTTGCCGCATCCTGTGACTGCTCGGCGAGCTTGCGTACTTCTTCGGCGACAACAGAGAAGCCGCGGCCAGCTTCCCCGGCCCGGGCTGCTTCAATCGCAGCATTTAAGGCCAGCAAATTCGTCTGCCCTGAAATATTGGAAATCGCATCGACAATCTGACCGATCTGCTTGGATTTTTCCTCGAGTTCACAGATTACCATCGCAGTATCGTTCGTTTTTTCCTCAATGATTTTCATCTGGGATACGGCTTTTTTAATAGCCCCTTCCCCCTCGTTCGCCTTAGACGCTGTATTTTCCGCAGAATCCGATACAATCCCCGTGTTATCGGCAACCTGCTGAATGGCACTCGATATCTGGTGTACAATTTCATTGGCCTCATCCGTCAAAGTCAGCTGCCGTTGTGCACCTTCGGCAACGGTTGTTACCGAACCGGCAACCTGGTTAGATGCCTGTGCTGACTGCTCGGCATTCGCCGTTAATTCCTCCGAGGAAGCCGACAACTGCTGCGCCGCATCGCCTAATTGCTTAATCAAGGAATTTACATTGTTTTTCATTTCATCAACAGCCCTTGATACAGAGCCAAATTCGCTTTGGTCCTCCAGACTGGACTGGCTGACCGCTTTTGAAAAATCGCCGGTCGACAAAATCCCCAGATATTTAACAACATCATTAAGCCGGGTAGAGATCTGCTTTACAATAATCCAGCCCAGCAGTAACCCCACGATGACGGCCAGAAAAATTACCGACACAAACACCGTATTAGCAAAGGCAAATTCTCGCTCATTTTGCTTGTTCATTTCTTCGGCATCTTTTTTGCTTTCAGTTGCCAAGCCAATCAGTTTTTTTGTGAAAGAATCTGAATACGCCTTGCCTTCATTTTTGTAAAGAGTATAGGCTTCTTCATTTTTATTCTGCGCTGCCAGGGCAATTACTTTCACCCGAACTTCACGATATTTACCAAGAGTATCCCTGATATCCTTTATTTCGCTTCGTTTATTGTCGTCAATCGGCATTTGTTCGAGCTTCGTCAAATTTTCATCAAACTGTTTTGCCCGCGCTGCCATTTCATCCATAAGTGCCTTTGACTCGGCATCGGTTGTTTTTTGCAATAAGGCGAACAAATTTGCCTCAATCCGACGGGCATGAATGCGGTTTTCGTTCGCCAATTCCACGGCAGCCATCTTTTCTTCATACATTTTAACCATCGAGTCATTTGTTTTGCTTAAAAAGTGATACCCTGTACCGCCAATGCCGACTACCGCCAACATTAAAAACGAAATCAACAATATGAGTTTTTGGGTAACCTTTAAATCATTCAACCATTTCAAAAAAATCGCTCCTTCTATATCTCATTTGTTTTTATGATAAAACCCTATACACTGGATTTTTTCAGCACCCTGCCTTAACAGACTTGTATCGTGCCTACCGTTGTAAGCAATGGCGCGCTACACAGTCCCTATATCTCCAACTCTTCTATTTTACTCTTATCATTTTCTCTTGCATACATTTTTTTACTTTTAGGAATATTTTTCTATTTATGACAGGCCTTATGCCCCAGGACTTTCTGCAGCTTTTTCCTTATAAAAAAAACGGGGCATAATGATTTTCACCATTATGCCTCGCCTTGCTATCAAAAATACATCCTTGTCCACTGCATTTTCAGCCGACAAAATTTCTTGCAATTGTAAATATAATAAAATACAGCAGCCAAAAAACTGGCATTATCGCTGAACCGTCTATTAGGCTAGCCCCACTCTTCATCTGCCGCCAATCCTGGCGGATTACATGCCCCAGCAAAAATGGCAATGCGATAAAAAGTGCCGGATTGGCCGCAAAGGCCGCCGGAATATCAAGTGCCACTAAAGAAAGACACATAGTGGTAAGACCGCAACCCGGGCAGAAATATCCGGTAATGCTTTTAAACGGACAAGGTACATCCACGCCCGCATACAGATGCAGCAACAAGTAGCCCAGCAACAACAAGCCAATGGCCAGATATCTTTTTACAAGCTGCCTTCCTCGCACAAGCTGCTCCTCTGTCATTGCGAGTTTTTAGTCCTGATCCTGCCCGGCAGAATCCGTCTCAGCAGCCGCAAGACTGCTCGGTTCTGCCTGCGCGGCATCAAAATCGACGATATCATTCAAGGTCATCTGAATCAAAACATTAGAAATCAGCCCCAGGCCAAATAATCCCAAAATAAGATATACCAAGGCCATATTCTTATCCCCTGGCATATGGCGCTGTTCCTTGGCTTCCAGCAGGCTTTCACCCATTCTATAATACCAATAAAGTCCGTAAATCCCGCAGGTAATAAAAGTATATAAAATAGCCATACCACCGGAAGCACTCGTTCTCCGCCCCACAGCCAGATGCGTTTCATTCGTCACCTTATACAGCCAGTAAATACCATAAATCCCCAATGTAAAAATACAAAGAACAATACACAATAAAATATTTCTCTTTTTCATCCATCCATCTCCTTTTTCTGAAACAATATCGTTCCATTATACACTATATTTCCTAACTTCTGTCAATGGGACCATAGCAGGACCCGACAAATCCACTGGACAGATTGCGCTGCATATTGTACGATAAATCCATATTTTAGCATATTATATTTATCGATTCGCGGTAAAAGGCGGTGAAGCATTTGCTCCCTCAAATAGAAGAAAAAACAGCCTGGCTGCGCCAGTATCTCGCCGATTCCCCCCTGGACAAGACAGCTCTGACCCTGCTGGCCGGCCTCGAACTGCTGCAAAAAAACTATGCGGCAGCTTTGTCGGCAGCCCGCAAAGCTTTTAGCAGCAATACGGCTGACAGTGAACTCCTGCAGGTATATGCCGAAGCGTTATTGGGGCTTGACCAAGCCGCCGCAGCCTTGAATTTGCTGGAAACAGAGAGAAAACATTTCCCGGGAAATCCGGATATCCTGCTGCTGCTGGCACGTGCCTATGAAGAACAGGGACAGCTGCTGGAAGCTGCTGCAATACTTAAAGAAGCTTTCCAGTCAATCGCTACGATAGCAGACGCCGCCAGCCTGCGCTGCCATATCCAAAGTGAGCTCGGCGGTCTCTACTGCCGTATCGGAAAAAATCAACAGGCCGCGGCCGCCTTCCTCGCGGCCAGCAATGAACCTGCGGACCCGCAGGAACGACTGGCCGCCTACAGCAGCTATCTGATGTGCACAAACTACCAGCTCCGTTTATCAACAGCAGCTGAGCTCTTGGCACACAGACAGTATACTGCTCTGCTCCCGCCGCTTATACCATATCTTCACCAGCACCACCAATTAGGGCGAAGAAAGCTGCGCATCGGCTATCTGTCTGCTGATTTTTATCACCACGTCATGGCTTATTTTCTGTTTCCGCTGCTTCACTGCTGGGACCATAATGCCTTTGAAATCTTCTGCTACCAGCGCAATGCGTTTAGTGATGATGCCACGGAGCAGCTTCAGGCCGGCGGAGCCAGCTGGCGCAATATCGCCGGTCTTTCTGCCCAGCTGGCAGCCAAGCAAATTTACGAAGATGAACTCGATATTCTGGTCGAACTCGGCGGACATACCGCCGAAAATTCACTGGAGATACTGGCCTACAAGCCAGCTCCACTACAGCTATGCGGGATCGGCTATATCAATACCACCGGACTCGCTGCGACCGATTATTTTCTGACTGACTGCCATATTGATCCTCCCGGTGAAAACGACCACTGTTTTGCTGAGCAACTGCTGCGCCTTGAGCACAGCCAGTGGTGTTATGCCCCGCGCCTCGATGCCCCGGCCTGCCAGATGGCCCCGGTTATAAAAAACGGCTTTATAACCTTTGCCTGTTTCAACAATTATGCCAAACTCACCGACGAAATGCTGCTGCTATGGCAGAAACTGCTCCAACAGCTGCCTCAAGCGAAGCTTATTTTAAAAAATAAGTTTTTCCTTACCTCCAGCGGCTGTCAGCAGGCAACAGCGCGCTTTGAAAAACTCGGCTTAAATATGAACCAACTCGAGCTTCGTCCGGCCTCCAAAACACATCTTGCCGAATACCTGGAAACAGATATTGCCCTCGACACATATCCCTATGTCGGCGGTGCTACTACCTGCGATGCCCTCTATATGGGCATTCCGGTCATTACCCTTGCCGGTTCCCGCCACCGCACGCGCTTTGGCCTGAGCATGCTGAAAAATGTCGGCCTGGAAAATTGTGTGGCTAAAACGCCTGAAGAATATCTGGCTAAGGCCATCGATTTGGCGGCGGACACCTGTTATTTAAACGATCTTCACCACGGACAGCTGCGAAAAAACATGCTTGCCTCCCCGCTGATGAATCCTACACTGTATATGAAGGATCTTGAAGCAGCCTATCAGCAAATCTGGCATAAATTCTGTACATCAAGTTAAAGAAATGACGTGATATTTTGGAACTGCATCAACTGGCTGCATTTTTGTCAGCCTCGATCCTTATAACCCTGGCGCCCGGACCGGATGTCCTCTATTTGCTGGCAACGAGCCTTGCCTTCGGCAAAAAAAGCGGGGCTGCTTTATCGCTCGGGCTTTGCAGCGGCCTTGTATTTCATACCTTTCTCGTCGCTGTCGGTGTCGCCGCTCTTATTCAATCCTCGCCACTTTTATTTCAACTGCTAAAATACCTCGGGGCCGCCTATCTGCTTTATCTGGCCTGGCACTCCTGGATCGCAAGAAACTCCCAGCTTGCCCTGACAACAGCTGCTGCCGAGCCTCCCGGCAGACTGTATCGACGCGGCCTTATCATGAATATGGTAAATCCCAAGGTTTTGATTTTCTTTCTGGCCTTTCTGCCCCAGTTTATTGATCCAACCGGGGCCGACAACACGCTGCAAATTCTGCTGCTCGGATTTTTATTTGGCCTGCAGGCCTGCCTCCTATTTCTTGCCATTTCAGTTCTCAGTGAAGCCATCCGGCAAAAGGTGCTGAGCCAGGCGGGATTTCCTCGCCGCATGGCTCAGCTGCAAACCTTAATTCTCGCCTCCATCAGTTTGGCACTGCTTTGCACTTAATCATACCCCTTTAAGCTTTCTCTCCCAAAAAGAAAACCACTGGCAAATGCCAGCGGTTTTCTTTTTATTTTTAATGAATCGCTTTTTTCTTAAACCGGCCGCCAACGATATCATGCACCGGAGCAATTGTAACAAACGACGATTCGTCTTTTTCCCTGACGATTTCCTTCAGTTTGTCAACTTCAAGCCGTGTTACCACACAATACAGGACCTTTTTCAAGTCACCCGTATAACCACCCTCTCCATGAAGAAGCGTCACGCCTCGTCCGAGACGATCCATCAGGGCCGATGAGACATCGTCATGGTTATCGGTAATGATCATCACAGCATACGATTCATCAAGGCCTTTGATGACGACATCAATCATTTTTGCAATGACAAAGTATGCCACCAGCGAGTACATGGCCTTATCCCAGCCAAATACAAGGCCGGCACTGCTGAGAATGAATAGATTAAAAAACATAACCACTTCACCAACAGAAAATGTACTGCGCTTATCCATGATGATCGCAATAATTTCCGTTCCGTCAAGCGAGCCACCATTGCGAATGATAATACCGACGCCGGCACCAGTGATAATCCCGCCAAAAATGGCCGCTAAAAACAGATCATCGGTAACGCCGGGAATCGGTTCAAAATAGCCGGAAAAAAACGAAAATACACAGATGGCAAATGCCGTCGAAATCGTAAACGTTTTGCCGATCTGCTTATATCCCCAATATAAAAACGGAATATTGAGCACCAGCATATAAAAACTCAGCGTCATATTCGTCAAGGAGCTCAGAATAATCGATATGCCGACAATTCCCCCGTCGATGATATGATTTGGCACCAGAAAAATCTCCAGTCCCACTGCATAGATCAATGCGCCAAGAAACAGCATCAGATATTTTTTGAAATACGCCGCAGCTTTGCGACGATGGGCCTTTTTCCGTTTTTCCTCAGCAACGACTGCCGGATCCAGTATGTTTTCACTTTCGGTCATAAATCACTTCTCCTTCATGTAAAACTTATACTTCTATTATATAGGAAGGCTGACCTTAATTGCAAATCACTCTCGATGTTACCGTCCCTACCAATTGATTGTTTTGAATGTTTTTGATTTATTTTGATTTATTTTGATTGACTTTGACCTAGTTTGAATGGTATATTAATGACAGAAAGGCGTGATCTTTATGCTGACAGAAGAACGTTATGCCACAATTTTAAAAATTCTCGAAGAAAAAAAAGCAGTAACCGTCATTGACCTCACAAACCTGTTAGACACCTCGGAATCAACGATTCGACGGGATTTAAATGCACTCCATAAAAACGGAAAACTCTACAAAGTCTACGGTGGCGCAACGGCCATCGACAATAAATACACCACCCGTGAAGAAGATGTCCGCACAAAGCAGGATCTCCATATGCAGGAAAAATCAAAAATCGGCCAAACGGCTGCGCAGCTGATCAAGCGCAACGATTTTGTCTATCTCGATGCCGGGACCACCACCGAAAGCATGCTGGAGCACCTGTCAGAAAAAAATGCCACCTATGTGACAAACGGGATTTCACATGCCACCAGGCTCTCAGCACTGGGCTTTAAGGTTTTTATAATCGGCGGACAACTTAAGGATGCAACCGGGGCTGTCATTGGCACAGAAGCAATGAACAACCTGCGTTCCTACAACTTCACTAAAGGATTTTTTGGGGCCAACGGCATCAGCATCAAAGCTGGCTTTTCTACTCCGGATTCCAGCGAAGGGCTGGTCAAGGGAGAAGCTTTAGCCAGATGCCGCAAAGCCTATATTCTTGCTGACTCCTCAAAATTCAACAAGATTTCATCCATCACCTTTGCCAATATTGCCTGTGCTACCATTATCACAAATACTCTGAAAGATCGTAAATATCATGATTATACAAAAATTATTGAAGTAACCTGCGAGGGGAGTGAAGAAAAATGATCTACACAGTAACCTTTAATCCGGCACTTGACTATATTGTCCGTCTCGACAGCTTCACCGCTGGCGAAATTAACCGCATGCAGTATGAACAAATCATGCCGGGCGGCAAGGGCATCAATGTATCGATTGTCCTTAACAACCTCGGCGTTGAAAACCGGGCCCTTGGTTTTATTGCCGGCTTTACCGGCAAAGAAATTGAACATCAGCTGACTGCTACCGGCTGTAAAAGTGATTTTATCGAACTTCCAGCCGGAAATTCTCGCATCAATGTGAAAATCAAAGCCGATAAGGAAACAGAAATCAACGGGCAGGGACCTAATATTCCCCCGGAATTTCTCGAACGGCTGCTGAAAAAAATGGATGAACTGCAGGCAGATGATATTCTTGTCCTCGCCGGCAGCATCCCCAGTACCCTGCCGGATGACATTTATCAGCGAATTTTACAACGCCTTGACGGCAAAGGCATTCGTGTCGTCGTCGATGCAACCTGCAATCTGCTGCTCAATGTACTAAAATACAAACCCTTCCTGATCAAGCCCAATAACCATGAACTCGGTGAAATGTTTGGCGTCGTACTCAAATCTGATGAAGAAATTATTCTTCATGCCAAAAAACTTCAGGAACGCGGCGCGCAAAATGTACTGATTTCGATGGCCGGTGACGGGGCAATTTTACTCACTGCCGATGGCAGCGTTTTCAGATGTGCCGCCCCTA
>JBOFWE010000151.1:0-10937 GCA_051653465.1 Selenomonadaceae bacterium
GCGGCTGTGTTCCCTTGCCCAAATGGCGGTGCATTTTATCTCACTGACCTCGCGCAGTGCCGCTAGAGCTTCCTTTACAATCCCGCCTGTCCCAATTATCGCAAGTTTTAGCATCTGCTATTCCTCCCTATTCCCGCTCAATTCTCGTAAGTCTGTGTGTTACTTCTGTTTCCACACGCATTTTTCCTGCAAAACTCTGCCAAATACAAAAAGAGCCTTTTTGCCCGCCCTGGAACAAAAAGACCCTTTACTTTCATTTTTACTCGGTGACGTCCATTTTATTGTCCAAAAAATCTTTAAAGTCACGGCTTCTTATATGTTCCCTCATAAAGGATACAAACTCTTCTGCCGGCTGAGACAAAGATTTATTCTGACTCCAGATTAGGGATATGCTGACCGGCATCGGCGGCATAACCGGAATCCGGCGAAAAATTGTTTCATTGCGTGTTACAAGATCCAGCATCAGCGATATGCCAACTTTGTTGGCAACAAGCTGTTTGATCGTCTTGAGCTGGGAGGTACATAATAAGATATCCGGCGTAAAGCCGTTTTCAACACAACGAGCATAAATCTGCTTATACTGATATGTATTAGGCTGCTGCAAAATAAACTTTTCATTTTTCAGCTGGCTGAAATCAACACTAAATCTTCCCTGCAGTGGATGCCGCGGGCTTACACACAGACTCATTTTATCTTGCATAATCAGCAGACTGTTTGGGGTATGGCATTCGTCGCCAATAATGAGCCCCAGATCGAGCTCGCCAGCCTCAATTTTTGCCTGAACCTCTGTTGAGTCACTGTACTCCACAACATCAACGCTGATATTCGTATGAACCTTTTTGAATTTCGTAAAAATATCCGGAAATAAATAAGCCTCCATCATCGGCGGCATGCCAAAATGGACAATTCCTTGTTTGCCTTTCTGGAAGCGCAGCATATCCTGCCTGGCTTCCGCTACAGCCCGCAGAATCTTCTCCGCGTGCAATAAAAAAGCTTTCCCTTCCACGGTTAGCGTCACATGCTTTTGACTGCGATCAACAAGCGTCATTTCCAGTTCCGATTCCAGTGCCTTGATCGCCTTGGTTACAGACGGCTGTGAGACATGCAATGCCTCCGCCGTTCGCGTAAAATTCTCCAGTTTACTAATTGTATGAAAATATTCCAATTGACGGAATTCCATCGCCTTCACCCTTTCAACATCTGCTCCTTCATTGTATCATAACTTTTAGGTATAGTAAACCATAATTTTTGTTATAATACAAATCATCCAGATTTTCCCGGCCAAGGCATTTCATGTACACAAACAAAGTACGTTGCTCCAGCTGCAATAGATCCGGGGATAAAAAAATTATTTTACTATTACCCCGCGTCGCAGCTCAAATTTATGCTTCATTTCCATTTTTTTATATCGCTCCGCCCCAGGAAGCGAGAACCCTCGGCCCATAACTTCCCGGGCATCTTGAACAATCATAAAGGCCGCTGAATCAACCGCACTGGTGATCGCCTTTATTTTTGCCAGCTGCGTCAGATTGGCCACAACAAAAATCACGTTTTTATCTTGATGTGTAAAGGCCCCTTCCCCTTTAAGAAACGTAACCCCGCGGCCAATTTCACTGAGAATTGCCTCAGCAATCAGCTCCCCATGCATCGATACGATAATCACACTTTTTTTATTATTAAAACCAGCAACAACTTTATCCGTGATATTCGCGCCAATAAACATCGAAATCAATGTCAGCATAGCAATCTGGGGGCCGAATAAGATCGCAGCCACAGACATGATCACACAATTGACAGCAAAAATAACCGATCCCATGTCAAATGAATAATATTTCTTGACAATAGCCGCCACAATATCAAGACCGGCCGAACTGCCATCGACCTTAAACATCAGGCCGTAGCCAATACCGGTAAATATCCCGCCGTAAATAGCTGCAATCAAAGGATCTGTAACCGCATTATATTGTCCCAAAAAGCGCAACATATCGACAAAGGTCGAAAAAATAGCTGCACAAAACAAGACATTCATGGTATAGGCGCGTCCCATCCATTTATACGACGCCATGAGAAGTGGTATATTGATCAAAAAAACCTGCAAGCCGATCGGCAGTCCGAATAAATAATAGGAAATCATCGCCACTCCACTGGCTCCGCCACTGAGCAGATGATTTGGTACCAGGAAGAGGTTGATCGCACTACAGCTGATCAAACAGCCTAGCGTCATAATCAAATAGCGCCGCAACTGTCCCAGTATCCTATAGCCTCTCGTTGTCATCGTCTTAACAATTCCTTTCGCCTTACAGCTATTTTCGCCATTGAAAACAGCTTCATTCAGTTATTTGTTTCATATTCTACTAAACCCGTTATGACTTTTCAAGTGGTTTTTTACGTGCTGCAACTCCATTCGAACAAGGTTTATTTACAACTTTACAAATGTGCATTGTATGAAAGTGTATCATATGCATTTTTAAAAAGCATTCGTTTTTTCATTGTTTTCCGTTCCACATAAAGAAGAATTGATTCCGACATTGTCAAGAATCAATTCTTCTTTTATTTCTATCTAACTTTCCATCAACGCCTTTTGCAGCAGGCTTTCATAAGCAGCTTCCGTGACTGCCCCAATCTCTTTGTCAAAGACTTCTCCGTCTTTGAATATCATAACGGTCGGAATTGACATCACCTGATATTTTTCTGCCAAATCGCGTTCAACATCAACATCAACCCGGGCAACCGCAACCTGTCCATCATACTTTTGCGCAATTTCTTCAATTACCGGTTCAAGAAAAAGGCAGGGGCTGGACCAGGTTGCCCAAAAATCAACAAGTACCACGGACTGCTTTTGCAGTAATTGATCAAAATCACCAAGACTAGGATGTACTATGCTCATGCTCATAACCCCCTATTTTTTCTGATCATCAATATACCTGGCTGCCTGCTGGGCCGCAACCAGCCCTTCACCGACAGCCTTGGCAATCTGCAGTGGAATTCCACAGCAGTCACCGCTGGCAAATACCCCCGCGATGTTTGTTTCCTGGTGCCGGCTGACCTGAATGAAACCGTTTTTTGTCTCAAGTCCCGGCAGCAGCAGCGCCGGCAGCAGCGAATTGTGCAAAATAAACACCGCATCCGTTGCAATCGTCCCTTGCTGCAGTTCAACAGCCTCAACCGCTCGGCTTCCCAAAACCGCTACCAACCGGTCCTGACAGAAATCGACCCCGTCCGCAAGCTCTTGGGGGCGCTGCTTTGGTGAAACAAGCGTAACTGCTACTCCGATCTGCTGCAGGAAATTAGCCTCAGCCACCAGATCATCAGCCTCACCACAGACAACCGCCCGCTTTCCTCGGTACAGCATCCCGTCGCAGGTTGCACAATAACTGACCCCGCGCCCAAGAAATTCCGTCTCACCACTAATTTCTTTCTGCCTGGCTGCTCCGCTGGCAATAATGACTGTACGGGCTTCGACAACATCTGAATTAAACGCTACCATGAATCGCTCGCCAAGCGGCATGACGCTCAGCACCCGTCCAGATTCAATTTTCACCCCGGCCGATTGAACCTGGTCACGAAAGCGCTGCATCATTTCCTTGCCACTTACGGCTTCCATTCCCAGGTAATTATTTATTTTTTCCGCCCGCTCCAAGTAATTGCCCGGCGCAGAAAACACACGCACAGTTTTACCGCGGGCTATCCCATTCAATGCTGCCGACATTCCCGCCGGTCCGCCGCCGATTATAGCAATATCTGCAATATCCGCTTTCATACGCATTCCCTCACTGTGATTTTTTATACACTGCTTATTCATTTCCATATTGCTGACTAAATTCCTCTATTTTTCCTAAAAAAACTATAAAATAGACCACAGGGCACAGCGATACTGTGCCCTGTGGTCTTTAAAAGCCCATTCTATTTATACTGCCAACTGCAAAAACAGCGTTCAAGCAGATCAATTATGCCAAACAATGCCAATCCCAGTAAACTCAGCACGAAAATCCCCGCATACATTTCCAAATAATTAACCCGCAACCAGGCATCCATGATAAAATATCCCATTCCAAACTGGGTGCCAAACGTTTCGGTGAAAAACAGTACCGATATCGCCGTCGCCATCGCGACCCGCACCGCGGTTATGAATTTTGGCAGGGATGCCGGCCATAAAATCTCACAAAAAATACAATAAAAAGAGGCCCCCAACGAGTTTAGCGGATAATATGTTTCTGCCGGAATCAAGCGAATGCCGTCCCTGACAGCAACGATAACCTGAAAGACCACAATCAAAAAAATCAGCAGTATTTTGGCAGTTTCGCCTACGCCAAACAGCAACATAACAACGGGCAGCAAAGCAATCTTCGGTATCGGATACGTCAGATAAACCAGCGGTGACAAGATTTTATCCATTTTAGGGAAATATCCCAGTAAAACTCCAAGCGGCAGGCCGACAGCAATAGCCAAAAACAGCCCGGCCATTATCCGCCATAAACTATAAACGCCATGAATTGCTATGGATTCAAAAAAGACACGCCCCAGTGTTGCCATTACAAGTTCCGGCAGCGGGATAATCGGCAGGGAAACAGCCTTTGCCAGCAGCCACCAACCAGAAAAAAACAGCAGTATCGCGCCCATATAAGAAGTCATTGTATGCTTTTTCATGACTGCCTCCCACTTTGTTTCAGCAGATTGCGCAAAAACAGCTCCATCTCAAAAAACTCCTGCTGATTGCGAATATCCTTCCCGCCAAATAAGGGATTATCCACCACTTTGGCTATCCTGCCAGGATTTGCTGCTAAAACGACAATTTGCTGTCCCAGATAAATGGCTTCCTCGACATAATGTGTGACCAGTACCGTGGATACAGCGTATTTTTCCCAAAGGGACAAAAACACCTCTTGCATCTCTTCCCGCGTAATCGCGTCAAGTGCCGAAAAAGGCTCATCCATCAGCAATACATCCGGTCGGAGAAAAAAAGCCCGGGCCAAACTGACCCGCTGCTGCTGACCACCGCTTAACTCACGCGGATAACGTTTTTCAAGCCCCTGCAGACCGAGTAGCTGGAGTAGCGGTTCGAGTGTTTCATTGCCCCGGCTGGAAGTATTTTTAATTTTAGCCGCCAGCTGAATATTTTCCGCAACATTTTTCCAAGGCAACAACCCATAATTTTGCGGAATAAAACCTATTTTCTGGGTCGACGGATTGATAGCACTGCCAGAGATTTCAACCGAACCTTGATATTGCCGGATAATGCCAGCCAGTACTTTCAGTAATGTGGATTTACCACAACCGGATGGACCAATGACTGCACAGGTCCCCCCGCTGGGGATTGTCATATCAATGCTGTCCAGCACTTTATAAAAGCCGCTGTCCGCCGGATATTGTACCGTTAAATCATGAATTTCAATCATCTTATTGCCCGAAAAGATCCACGACGATATCCTCATATGAATACGCCTGTTTGATCAATTGCTTTTCCTTCAGCCAAAAAATGCAGTCATTAACATCTTTTTCTTTTGGCAGCGAAGCTGCATGATACTGCGGCAATTGCAGCGAGTCCCTGGCCGCTGGAGGAAACCCGCCTTTCTCTAGAACCAGCTCTATGTATGTATCCCGCGGGGCTGTATTGAGATACGCGACAGCTTTATTGTAAGCACGATACATAGCCTGGAGCTCCGCTCGTTTCGTTTCTATCGTTTTGTCCGTAAATACAATAACCCCTGGATTAATTCCAAGCTGATCTGAACTGCTGATCAGATGCCCGCCATTGTGAATCGCAATACTTGCCATCGGTTCTGGCAATGTTGCCGCTGCGAGTTTTCCATTTTGCAGCATTTCCAGTCTAGTCGGAATTTGCGGTATAACAACCTTATTGATGCTTGTAGCGGTTAATCCCTGCCCCTGCAGAATCTGATCTGTCACATATTCAATGATCGTATTTTTTGAAACCGCCACCGCCTTGCCCTGCAAACCCACTACATCTCGTGCCGGTTCCTCAGCACTGGCAATAAGCTTATAGCTGCCATCAGTAAAAGACGTAACCTTTATCGCAAATCCGCCGTCTTGGGCAAATCCGACGGCCAGCATATCCGAAACAGCTCCATCAAGATTGCCGCTTTGCAGGGCACTGTCACGATCCATCGCACTTTTAAACTGCTGCAAATGGACTGTAATGCCTTCTTCGGCAAAAAAACCTTTTTCCTGGGCAATAATAAACGGCAAAGAATCTGTATCCGGCATCAGCCCAATTGTAATTTCCTGGAGTTCTTTATGTTGTGCCTGCTGTCCACAGCCAGCATTTAGTCCTAAGCTAAGAACAAGCAACACAAGCCATACAAATTTTTTCATATAATCCACCTCAAGACTTATAATAAACTTCAATTGAGCAGTGATGACAAAAGCGCTTTCCCTTGCTGCCAGTAATACCCTGCCTGCTCGATCGCTGATCTCTTATTATCAACAGCGGCTTCGGCTGATGCCTTGACCTGTTGCGCCTGCTGGCGCAAATCATCCACCCGGTCAAGCTGTTCATTTACGCTGCTGAGCATAGCTTCGGCCTGATCCAGTGAAGCTTTAATGGTCTGCGCTTTTGCTTGCGTCTGCTCCGCTGCTGCCGATTTATCAGCTGCAGCAGCTTTTTGTTCCTGTGTTTTCCCAGTAATATCATTCCATATTTTTTTCACGCCGGAAGACTGTTGTACATCTTTAAGTATTTCATCGCTTTTATCAAGCAGTGTGTTGGCCTCTGCTTTTTTTTGCTGCTGTTGTTGGGAAAGCACCGCACTTTCGCGCAAAAGCTGCTCCTTTTTCCGTTCAAGCTCAATTTTCTTTTGTTCCAAATCCGTCAGCACCTGCTGATGCTGGCGGATTTCCTGCTGTTGATGAAGCTTGTCATTTTCCGCCAATTGTTGCTGCTCCCCCAAATAGCTGGCAAGCATAAACCCGGCCAAAAGGGCAGCAGCAAATCCGCCAGCCATAATCTTCCATCGACGTCTTTTCCCTGTTATTGTTTTTGCTTTTGGTGCAGCAGGCTCTAGTTCCCGCACTTTAGGGTCTGCTGCCAAAGCTTTTGCTGGTTCAACCGGTGCCAGCAGCTGTGTCTGCTCCAGTTCTTCATGCAGCCCTGGCAGCGGCACTGTATGTTCTGTTACCGGCTCGGGCTGACAGCCTTTCAATTCACTCTTGTCCTCTGCTCTATTTCTCATCACACAACTCTTCCTTATTAACCGTTGCGGCATGTTCCCGTTGCAGCGTCTCACATAGCCGGCGCAGCGTCCACAGCATATTAAATGGTGTAACTACCGCTTTAAATTTAACATGCGCAATCGCCTCATTCTTTAATGCAAGCAACACCTGATCAAGACGCTTGCCCTTGATATTATAAAAAACCATGACCTCATGCGGAAAAACAAAGCCATCCTCTTTCACTGGCATTTCATTGAACCCAGGTTTTCCGAGCAGATATCCTATTTTTTCCCGATGCATGTCATCAGCCAGCACTTTGCACTTGATTTTTTGTTTTATCAATACCTGCTCAATCCGCTGGAGTTTTTGTTCATCAATAAACGAATAAAGTAAAACTATTTCTTCTGCTTTTTTCATCTGTATCCAACACCTCACGCCTACCATTATAATGCATTCATTTTGTTAGCACAATACAAGTTCCTTCTCCGCTCTAGCGTTCAAGCCCCCGTGTCAAAATGTAGGTCACCAGCTGTTCAAAGCTGACATTTTCAGCCTGAGCCCGCTGGCAAAGTTCACGGTGAAGCGATTTTGGGATAGTGACCTGTAAATTCCCCGTTGCTGCCATCGCCACGGGTAACGGTAGCACCTTTTGCTCGTCTGCGTTTATCACCATTACTTTTTCTTGCTCATCCGGCGGGTCATCTTGTGATCGCTGTATTGGCGGATAGCAGACAAACTCATCATAGGCATCGCGCAGCAGCTGATTTGCCTGCTCGGTGCCAATACCGACAATATGGACCGACGGCTCATCTCTTTTCAGAGTCTTGGCGATCTGGGCAAAATCAGAATCTGTCGTAATAATAATAAAATGCCGCACCCCTTTGTTTTTAAGTTGCAGGGCCATATCAAACAGCGCATAATCGAGCGAATTTTTACCATCAACCTTTCGCTCAACTTGTAAAAAGGTGTACCCCTTTCGACGCATCAGACGATTCCAACGCTTTTTATCTGGACGCAATTCCCAGTCAGAAGCGGCCAGAAGCTTGCACGGCAAATACTTTCTCGCTTTGCCCAATGCGTAATCAAGCATTTCAAACGGGGCATTCTCTATATCATATAAAACGGCAACCGCCCGTTCTTTAGAAATTTTTTTCATTTTCCATCCATCCTTTTGCTTAAAAAAATCACCAAAACCACAAATAAACTTAACTTCTTTCAGGAATCTATTTCCTGGGAAATAGATTCCTGGAAGATCAAAATTCTTTTGCCGCCGATAAAAATACCGTGCAAAAAAACAATGTTTTTTGCACGGCATAAAGGCCGCAGCTATTGCATTCGATCTAAAACTCCCTACTCGTCTGCCTGTCCGGCTTTAATTCTGCCAACGATTACTAAGGCTTCATGCTCAAGAGTCTTTGCCTCCTTAAGGCTTTCATTGGCATCTTTCAATGTCTTGGCATCCTTGTTTTCGAGCCATTTTGCATACTTTTGACAATATCCAATCCGCAAGTCACATATTTTCAACCGCAGGCGTTGCAGCGTTCCCGCTGCGGGGGGAACGTCCACCGCTTCCAGCTCATTTTTTCGTAAGACCCATTCCGGTTCCAGTTCCTCCTGCATAATCGTCTTTAGAGCATCCCGCGTAGCCTGGTTGCCAAGACTGCCAGTCGCGAGCGTTTCCTTGACTTTCTTCTCAATCAACCGGACTTTCTTCTCATGTTCTTCCATCAGCGTCTGCGTCACAGAAATATATTCCTGAACAAGATCGCGCCGGGCTTGGGAAACCACTCCGATAAAATCACGGAAATTCTTAATATTGACAACCCGCCATATCCCATTTTCACTTTGGCGCAGTTCAACTTCAAAAACAAATGATTCTCCCGACTCTCCCTGCAGCACCCGAACCCCTGCGACAGCAGTTTTTGCTTCTTTGTCAACGGCCATGTAATCAATTGCTTCAAACTGCAGATCCTTGACCCCTGATTTTTCAATAATCATATCAGAATCAATCGGTATTCCCTGATCCACACTTTTTGAATCATCACTGCCCCATTTGCCATTCTCGATGTATTGATTTAGGCTTCCTTTAAAGCTGTTAATCAATGGCGCCTTAAACATCTTGGCAAAACCACTTAGAGCGACTTTTGCCTCTTCCGGCATCGGCCGTTCCGATTCAATAATCCCTTGCATCAAGGCATCACAGACACCAGCTAAAAGCTTATCCTCATCTACATATTTATGGAATTTAACTGTATCGTGCTTAACAATCGATTCCTGAACCATCTTCAGGGCATAATCCGGCGTTTTTGTATAAAAAGAAAAATACCATATCAGACCACTGCCACATACCAGTATTATTGCTAATCCTGCAAAAAGCAGCCTTGCTTTAAAACGTCCGGACAATCCTTTCCCCGCCATATTTTCATCTCCTTTAAAAGGAACTTTATCGATAAAAATGCAAAATCCCTCTGTACCTACTAATTATGCACCAGATAAAGGCTCTGTGCAAGTGTTTAAATCATCCTATTCTTCTAGAAAAACCAATATTTTCACAATAAATAACGTGCATATCTTTATGATTTCAGATATGCACGCAATTTCACCTTTTATGTTCATTTCAGCAAGTCATCAAGTACGACAAAAATTGGGTTTTTCAAAACATTTAAACATATTACGTCCGGCATTCTTCGCCTTATACAGCGCAATATCAGTCATCTCGACCAGCGTTTTTTCCATCTGCGGTGCGTTTGGAACCACGGCAGCAACTCCCATACTGAGCGTTACAAAATCGCCGATTGGTGATTTTGCATGCTTGAGTTTTTGCTCGCACAACTGTCGCGCAATCCTGCTGGCAACCCGTATCGCAGCATCAAGATCTGCATCCGGCAACACTACCATAAATTCCTCCCCGCCGTAGCGGGCGGCAATAGCCGCCGGTTGCTGCAAGGATCCGTCAATAATTCCAGCGATCTTTTGCAAACAGACATCTCCGGCCAGATGCCCGTAAAAATCGTTGTATTTTTTAAAGTAGTCCACATCAATAAAAATAGCAGCCAGTGACTTTTGCTGCCGATAGGCTTCTCCCCACGAATTTTTTAAATAATTATCAAGGTAGCGACGATTAAAAATCCCCGTCATGGCATCATAAAAAGAGGTTTCTTCAATCATCTCATAATGTTTCTTCAGCACCAGATAATTTTTTGCTTTTGCCTTGACCAGTGCCGGTACAACCGGGCGCGTGATATAATCAATCGCACCAAGTTCAAGCCCTCGGGTCTGGTTTTCGACATCCTCATGCGCTGAAACGAAAACAATCGGAATGTCCTTGGTCTGAGGATTTTCTTTCAATCGCTGGCAGACTTCATACCCATCCATCCCCTTCATTACGATATCAAGGAATATTAGGTCCGCACCATACTGCTCTATATAGTCAAGGCATTCCTGTCCGGATCTGGCGGTAGCCACCTGATATTCCTCCTGAAGAATGCCCTCCATTACTTTTAAGTTAAATCGGGAATCATCTACAACAAGAATCTGTTCTTTCTTGCCGTTGTCCATATTTTCACCCTCTAAACTTCTAAATACTGTCCCGTTTCGTATCTTTATGGCAAAATATATGCACATATGTATACTCATTATAGTATATATAATAATCCTCTATTTAACAAGCAAATCTTAGCGATTCAGCCTGTATTTTCAAAACATTATACCCACGACGCCCCGACTATACTCCTAAGTTTTCATACCGAGATTTCTGTTGTTCTTTT
>JBOFWE010000152.1:0-1600 GCA_051653465.1 Selenomonadaceae bacterium
GACGCCGTGCTCGCTGATATCAAGGCCTAAGATTTCATCCTCTTCGCTTACCCGTATGCCAACAACTGCCTTTAGCAGCGAAAATACCGCATAGGTGGCCGAAAAGCCCCACAGGCTGACGGCCGTCACGCCAAACAGCTGCACGCCGAGCAGATGCAGTCCGCCACCATAAAGGGCCCCGCCATCAACGGCAAAAATCCCGACTGCAATCGTGCCAAAAGTTCCGCAGACACCATGAACAACAATGGCTCCGACCGGATCATCCGCCCGCAATTTATCGAATAACGGCACTGCAACAATAATTAGTCCGCCGGCAACCGCTCCGATAAACAGTGCGCTCAGCGGCTCAACATAGGTACAACCAGCCGTAATGGCCACCAATCCGCCTAAAGCCCCATTAATCGCCATACTGGGATCGGCCTTGCCATAGCGCCACAAAGTAAGTACAGCGGCTATTGTGCCTCCGGACGCTGCCGCTAGATTGGTATTGACAGCAATTTTAGCAATATTGAGGTCAAGCCCAGAAAGAGTACTGCCTGGATTAAAGCCAAACCAACCAAACCACAGTAAAAAAGCCCCCAAAGCCGCCAGCGGAATATTATGTCCTGGCATAATATTGACCGAACCATCCTTGTTAAACCGGCCACTGCGCGGTCCCAGCACCAAAACTGCGGCCAGTGCTGCCCAGCCACCGAGCGAATGAACCGCCGCTGATCCGGCAAAGTCAAGCATTCCGAGCTGATTCAGCCATCCATTACTGCCCCAAACCCAATGACCGGCCACCGGATAAATCACCACCGTTGCCACCAAGGAATAGACCAAATAGGGGGCAAATTTCATGCGCTCAGCCACCGCCCCAGAAACAATGGTTGCCACTGCAATCGCAAACGCTGCCTGAAACAGCCAAAAGGCATACACCGGAATATGCAGGTTAAGATGAGAAAAATCTCCCTGCAATAAAAAGCCGGTAGTCCCGACAATGCCGCTGAAATCAGCCCCATACATCAGGGCAAAGCCCATCGTGAAATACCCGATAAAGCCAACCGAGCAGTCCATAAAGACCTTCATGATGATGTTTAAGGAGTTGCGACTGCGAACCAAGCCTGCTTCCAGTGCGGCAAATCCGCCCTCCATTAAAAATACCAGGGCTGCACACAGAAGCACCCATACGGTATCAAGCCCCACGGCAACAGAATTAATTGTTGGTTCCATTAAATAATTCCTCCCAATCGAATATCATTTTTTTAAAATAAAAAAGCCAGAAAAAAGGCCGCAGGCGCAAAGCACCGCAGTCTTTTTTCCAGCTTCATTGCTAGTATATTGTTTGATTATAACATTGCTGTAAATGAAAAGCTATATTTTTATATTTTCACAAAAGTGTAGCAGGATTTACCTGATCCTGTGCCGTAAACCATAAGACAGGAAGAAATTACATAAGAGTAAACATAAGCGAGGATCATCCATGAGTAAAATAACAAAAATAGAAATCATCACGCGCCCGGAAATGCTCGACAAACTCAAAGCAGCCATGAATTCCATCCGAATCACTGGCATGACCGTCAGCCAGGTTTATGGCTGTGGGCTCTCAAGTGGGCATAAG
>JBOFWE010000153.1:0-1448 GCA_051653465.1 Selenomonadaceae bacterium
TACTATAATGGGGACTCGAATTATCCGCTGGTTTACGGGCATCAAGGGGTAGCCTGGTATTTGGATAAAAGCTCCATTGTCGTAAAGAAGAATGATTCTGAAGGCAATGCCTTTGCTTGTAATGTCATTACCGTAAACGAAACCGGCAATATTTCAGGGACAAAAACCTACTGGTATTATAAAGTGGCCGGGGAAGATATGGGGACTGCATATTCAAGTCCCGATGGACAAAACTGGCAGGCCTTTGAAGTCGGCAGTACCTTTGGCTACATGCAAGTTTTAGTAAAAACCTTTAAAATCGGCTGGTATGCAGCCTTTGGGTATTCGTATTCCTGAGAAAATAGTATAAAGGAAGGCACTGACGGTAAAAGTCAGTGCCTGTTTTTATGTCCTAAAACAGGGAACTTTAAAATTCATATAAAAGAAAATGGAGGAAAAGATCATGAAACAAGGCAGAACGTTAGAAGAGGTAGGAAGAGAACTTGAGCGCCAGCGACAGGCAAGAAAGGACTTTGTGGCAGATACCCGAAGTCTTGAAATGGTAACAGATAAAAACGGCACCAAGTTATCGCTCTTTTTAGAAGATGAACCGCAGTGCTTTTCAGTCAGCGATTTAGCGCACCAGCAGATTGCATCAAGATTGCAAATTCCACTGCGTTACTACCAAAAAATGCGACAGGAAGAAGCCCCGCTCCTAGATGAAAACGTTAACACCTGGTTTACCAAGCTGCCCGAGAGAAGAATGGTCCGGGTGATGGACGGAAATGTCCGGGCCTTTTTATCCGACAGATACCGCCGGCTCGATCACTTGGAACTTTGCAGCGCCGTACTTCCGGTCATTCAGGACATGAAAGGTGCGGAAATTGAAAGCTGCGATGTTACCGATAGCCATTTGTATTTGAAAGTCATCAATAAAAGATTAAAAGCTGAGGTCAGCGTGGGCGATGTTGTCCAGGCTGGCTTTGTTATTTCTAACAGCGAAGTCGGCCTTGGGAGTCTGAAGGTAGAACCATTAATCTACAGGCTTGTCTGTAAAAATGGCCTCATTGTCAAAGACTACGCTCAAAAGCGCTACCATGTCGGCCGGCAACTCGATGGGGAAGAATCCGCCTATGAACTCTATTCGGATGAAACTCTGGCTCAGGATGATAAAGCCTTTTTTATGAAAGTACAAGATACGGTTCGCTGCGCTGTGGATGAAGCTAAATTCATGCTGACCGTAGATAAAATGCGTGAAGCCAAGCAGATTCCCTTGGAGCATGATCCGGTGCAGTCCGTAGAGATTCTGGCAGATAAATTCAACCTCAACCAAAATGAGCGCGGGGATGTCCTGCGCCAGCTCTTTATGGGACGAGACAGCAGCCGCTATGGTCTGATCAATGCCGTAACCGCCGCCAGTCAGATTGCCGAAAGCTACGAGCGAGCAACCGAACTTGAACGCATCGGCG
>JBOFWE010000154.1:0-59127 GCA_051653465.1 Selenomonadaceae bacterium
AGCTTTGTTTTTTCGACGGCCCTATCGGCACCGGTTATTGCGGCTGGTGCTGCGGCCCTGTCTGTACTGCGGCGGGAACCGGAGCGGGTTTCGCAGCTTCAGCGCAAGGCAGAACTGGTTAAGAAGATATTGCTCCAGGGAGGCGTGCAGCTTTTGCCCAGTGATACTCCGATTTTGCCGATTTTGAGCGGTAGCGCCGAAAGGGCACTGGCGTTCTCGAAAAGGCTGGAAGAGCGAGGCTTATTGGTTTCGGCAATTCGGCCTCCGACAGTTCCCGTGGGACAAAGTCGTCTGCGCCTTACGGTTACCGATGCTCATAGCGAAGCCGATCTGCAACGGGCTGCGCAGATTGTCATAGAGGCGCAAAAAGAACTGTAGAGAAGGAAGAAAAAATCGTCATAACATAACAAAGGGAGGGGGCATTATTATGCTCCCTCCCTTTGTTATGTTATGACGGATCAGATTTTGACTGGGCAAGCAGCTGTTGCAGCTGCTCGGCCCGCTTTCGATGGCTGATTAGGGCGAATTCAATCCGCTTTTTCACTTCGGCGGATTCGGTTTCCTGTTCATAAGCAGCTTTTAATTTTTTCCCACGACTGACGACGTCCTGCAATTCATCTTCAAGCAGTGGTGTTTCGCCAAGGCCGATGCCGTAGATGGATCGGATGTTGTCTTTGACAATTTTTGCATAACCAGGCTCGGCAGAAACCTCTTCCAGATATTCCGCCAGGCGGCAGATGATATGAAAAGGGTTCTCTCCGCTGTGGATCAGGCCGAGAAGCTCCATTTTTATATTTTGTTGCAGTCCATGGGGTACACTTATATCCGTTGGTTCACTCATATGGCAACGCTCCTTTTTCTGCTATCAGTATAACAGAAAAAATAACTTTCGTTAAGATAGCGTTGGTGTTGCCGCCAGGGTGGTTGAAATATATTTTACCTGTGTTATAATATTACACATGAAAAGATGCGGTGTTTAGCCACAGAATTCACATGTTTTTGTCTGCTGAGACAAGACATGTTTTTTTGTGCGATTGTTCTAAGAAAATTGAATGGAGGATTTAATGGGAAGTTTAACAAAAACCAAGATACTATCGATCGGATTAATGATGTTTTCTATATTTTTTGGGGCAGGAAATTTGATATTTCCGCCAGCTCTAGGGCAGGCGGCCGGTGAGAATATGCCGCTGGCTATTATCGGGTTTCTTATCACCGGAGTAGGCCTGCCTTTGCTGGGGATTGTAGCGATTGCTGTTACTGGCGGTGATTATACAAAATTTATTTCGGAACGAATTCATCCGAAGTTTGCCGCGGCACTGCTCAGTGTTTTGTATTTGACGATTGGGCCGCTGTTTGCAATTCCACGGACGGGAGCGGTTTCTTTTGAAATTGGCATTCGTCCACTTCTGGTGGACTCTAATGTCGACTTGGGGCAGATGATTTATACGCTGGTATTTTTTGGCCTGACGTATTACCTGGCACTCAATCCAAGTAAGATTGTTGAGCGGGTTGGCAATTGGCTGACACCTTTGTTGCTCTTGTTTCTGGCGATTTTATTTACCCGATCCTTTATTTCTCCGTTGGGGGATTTTATGGGGGCAACTGGCCAGTATGCAGTTATGCCGCTATTGCAGGGGTTTCAGGATGGCTATTTGACGATGGACCTGTTGGCTTCCCTGGCGGTGGGGGCAATTGTCGTCAATGCCGTTAAAGGGGCAGGCGTTGAGCAGCCAAAGGAAATTGGCCGGATCTGCATTGCTGCCGGTGTGATTTCGATTTTGCTGATGAGCCTGGTGTATGTTTCCCTAGGGTATCTGGGGGCAACCAGCCGGGCTACATTGGGGCTGTCAGAAAATGGCGGCGTGTTGTTGTCGCAAACGGCGTTTATCTTTTTTGGCACAGCCGGGAATTCCCTGCTGGCTGCAATTATTGCCTTTGCCTGCCTGACGACAAGCTGCGGCATGGCCTCAGCCTGTGCCTGGTTTTTTAATGACATCAGTGGTGGCAGATTGCCTTATCGCAGGGTGTTGCAGGCAAGCGTGCTGTTTAGTCTGTTTTTTGCGAACGTCGGGTTGACGGAATTAATCCGAATTTCTATTCCTTTTTTGACTGCAATTTATCCAGTCGTTATCGTATTGGTATTGCTGTCCTTGGCCCACGATTTTATTGGTGGCAGTAAAGAAGTCTATCAATGGGCAATCGGAATGACCTTTGCTTTCAGCATTTTTGATGGTTTGCATGCAGCCGGGCTGCAGCCGGTTGTCCTTGATGAGTTCTTTAGTGCTTATGTACCGCTTTATGCGGTACAGCTTGGCTGGATTGTTCCGGCTGCTATTGGTTTGTTTATCGGCCTTATCGCCGGATTTTTGCCGGCTGAACGTGCCCAGGAGGCACAATAGGCAAGAACTGCATCTGTCATAGTAATAAAATTTTCTTAGCTTAAACAAACTGCCGCGAAGTATTTCGCGGCAGTTTTCTGTAGGTCGGCAGAGGCGGTGCGGTCGACAATCTGGGTGAATATTTATATAATCATAAGCAAGAGCTGTTTTGGTTGACAGAAAAAAGTTGAATAGAGGAGATGGTTCTTTGCGTGTACGGGGACTTTTGATTTTATTGTTGGTAGCATTTATCTGGGGATCGGCATTTGTCGCCCAGCGGGCGGGGATGGACTCCATTGGCCCTTTTACTTATGGTAGCTTGCGCTTTGCTTTGGGGTGCCTGACCTTGTTGCCGTTATTGCTGTATTTTCGTCGGCAACGGGCAGTGGACAGCAGTCATGAACTGCGCCGTCATTCGAGAAAAGTTGGCCTGATAGCAGGGGGAATCATGTTTATCGCCTCATCGCTGCAGCAGGTCGGAATTGTTGATACGACAGCTGGCAAAGCTGCATTTATTACCTGCTTGTATATTGTCTTTGTGCCGTTGGCTGCGTTTTTCATGCATCGCAGGACGACACGGGCCAACTGGCTGGGAGCTGCAGTGGCTTTGGCTGGTCTTTACTTTTTAAGCGTACAGGCTGGATTTTATATGGAAAAAGGAGATCTGATTGTACTGGTTTGCTCCTTTTTCTGGACGGGTCATATTTTGTTTGTTGATCGATATGCTGGTGAAGCCGAAGTTATTGAAATGGCCGTATGTCAGTTTCTTGTCTGCTGTGTCTTAAATACAGTAGCAGCATTAATGTGGGAGGATTTCTCCTGGGGGGCTGTCACCGCAGCGGCTGTGCCCATTCTGTATGGCGGAATTTTGTCAGTGGGAATTGCCTTTACCCTGCAGATTGTTGGCCAGCGTTATGCAGATCCCTCGCAGGCGGCTGTCGTCATGAGTATGGAATCGGTTTTTGGCGCATTGACGGGCTGGCTCGTGCTTGCAGAATCGATGGGATTCAGGGAAATTGCCGGTTGTATATTGATGATCGCGGGGATGCTCATTACGCAGCTTGGTGAAAAATGTTCTGCCCATAATGCCAAACACGAGGATATGGCTGTACATGTAAAATAAACGGAAGTTTGTGGGGGTTGAGAAGGAAATGAAAATTATTGATGCGCATTTGCACTTTTTTCCGAAAGGTGAACGGTTTACCGAGACGGCTGCTGCTGCCGGACATCTGCCGACACTGGATCATCTGACCGCGGTGATGAAGGAGAATGATATTGTGCTGGGAATTGGCATGGGAACGACCCCGATGGATACAGACTGCCCGGCATTGCTGCAACTTCCGTTTCCGCATTCGCAATGGCCGGGGAAATTTGTTCAGTGTCTTGGCATTGCTGCCGATGCCATAACGAAGGACAATCGGCAAGCCGTGTTGACGGCTTTTGAAGCTGCTCTTGCTTGCCCGAAGACAGTCGGAATTAAGGTGTATGCCGGTTATCAGCCATTTTTTGTCAATGATCCCGTCTATCATCCGTTTTATGAACTGGCAGAGCAATATGATGTCCCTATAGTTATTCATACTGGTGACACCGCCACATCAACGGGCCGGCTTAAATTTTCCCAGCCGCTGACGGTTGATGAGGCAGCAGTTAATTTTCCTCGGGTAAATTTTGTTATGGCTCATTTTGGCAATCCCTGGGTTGACGATGCAGCGGAAGTCCTGCGGAAAAATCCCAATGTGTATGCAGATTTATCAGGCTTGGTGGAAGGTGATTTTTCTGCTGGAGATTTTTGGGGACAATACCGGGCTTATATGGACAGAATGACGATGTGGCTGGAGTATGCGGGCAGTTATGAAAAGCTTCTGTATGGTTCCGACTGGCCGCTGGTTAATATACCCGCTTATATTGAGTTGATTGCACGGCTGGTTCCGGCGCGGCATCATGAAGATGTGTTCTTCGGCAATGCTTGCCGGTTGTTTAAAAAAATTAAGCCGGTACTGGGGATAGAGTGAACATCTGTCCAGAGAATTTTTTATAAAAATGCAATGTTTTTAATTGAATAAACCATAAAAGCATAGTATAATTAACGCGTATATATTTTGCCATTTAACATTAATAGAGAAGGAAGGGTTGTTCAGTGAAACTGGATGGTTTTAAGATCGTTTTGTTGTGTTTGTCGGTAATCCTTTTCTCGGCATTATAAATTACAATATAATGGATATTGGATATTGCGAGGCTGGCTGGAATTTTGCCTGCGGCCTTGCATTTTTTTTATATTTTATTGCGAATATTTGCAGGATTGCGAATATTATTTGCGAAAATATTACGATAGGATTCCTTGAGTTAAAAGCACGGTTTTATTTGAAATCATGATGTGAGAGGATGGAGCCTTATGCACGATACGGATATTAAAAGTGCGGTTGTTCAAATAAAAGTGGTTGGTGTCGGTGGTGGCGGCAGCAGTGTAATTGAACGAATAGCCAGGGAAAAAACGCTGGATATTGATCTGATTGCTATGAATACAGATGCTAAGCATTTACAACATATGCAAGGCTTGGGAATAAAAATGCTGCAGATTGGGGCAGAGCTTACCCGGGGACTTGGCACGGGAGCAAAGTTTGACTTAGGGGAAGCAGCTGCACGGGCTGATGCAGAAAAAATCAAGGAGCTGCTGGCTGGAGCAGATATGGTCTTTATCACAGCCGGTATGGGCGGCGGGACCGGAACCGGAGCGGCGCCCGTGATTGCAGAAATTGCTAAAGAGATGGGGATTCTTACAATTGGCGTGGTGACGGTACCATTTTCTTTTGAAGGATCACGTAAAAAAAAGGTGGCAGCAGCTGGCATTGAAAAGATGCAGGTACATATGGATGCCTTGATTGCCGTCCACAATGATAACCTGATGAAGCTGCAGACTAGTAAAAAAATGTCCCTTGTTGATGCTTTTGAGGCGGCAGATGGTGTTTTGAAACAGGCGATTCGCTGTATCTCGGAATTGATTTTGACCATTGGGGTAATTAATGTCGATTTTGCCGATGTCAAATCAATTTTTCAGCAAAGTGCAAGTTCTGATGCCCTGCTGGGAATTGGTGAAAGTTCCGATGGTGCGGTTAAGGCTGTGCAGCGGGCTGTGACGAGTCCGTTGATTGAAAAATCATTGGCCGGTGCCCGTGGCATTATTTTAAATATCAGCGGCAATGAAAATTTGACCCTGCATGAAGTCAATGAAGCAACGCGCTATATTTATGACCATACGAATCCGGATGTCAATATCATTTTGGGCACTGTAGTCGATGATTCCTTTGGGGAAACGGTGCGGGCAACGATTATTGCGACTGACTTTATCGATGGAGCGCCAGTGAAAAAAGTGCTGCAGGAAGTAAGCGAAAAAAAGAAGCCACTGGAAAAAGACCTGGAGTTACCGCATTTTTTTGAAGCGGATACGGAATTGCCAAGCAGTGAAAAAAGAAATCTGCCCAAATTTGATCGGCCGCAATCGCAGGATATTCCGGCCTTTAAAATTGATCCGAAGGATTAAAAGAGCTGGTAAAGCTCTTTTTTTTTACTTAAAATGCATAGCTTGCGAAATAGCAGTGCTTCATATTAAAATAAAGAGAAATACAAAAAGATAAAGAGGTTTTTATATGGTAGGAAGATTTTCCCGGACCGAGCTTTTACTGGGAACGGATGCCGTTGCAAAATTAGCTGATCGGACCGTAATGATTTTTGGTGTCGGCGGGGTTGGATCCTTTGTTGCCGAGGGACTTGCCCGCAGCGGGGTGGGGCACTTTGTGCTGGTGGATGACGATTTGATTTGTTTGACGAATATCAATCGGCAGTTGCATGCAACGAGCAAAACGGTAGGCAGAGCAAAGGTTGAGGTGATGAAAGAACGGATTATTGATATCAATCCCGAGGCTGAGGTAACGATAATACAAAAATTTTATCTGCCGGAAAATGCGGCAGAGTTTTTCACGAGAAATTGTGATTATATTGTCGATGCAGTGGATACCGTTACGGCCAAGATCGATCTTGTCGTACAGGCTGTGGGGAAAAATATTCCGATTATCAGCAGTATGGGGGCTGGAAATAAACTTGATCCAACGCGGTTTGAGGTTACGGATATTTATAAGACCAGTGTGTGTCCGCTGGCCAAGGTTATGCGCAAGGAACTGCGGGCCCGGGGGATAAAGAGCCTCAAGGTGGTGTACTCCAAGGAGGAACCGATAAAACCGCAGTGCCAGGAAAGCTGCGGGCCAACATGCATCTGCCCGCCGGGAACCGCTCGTAACTGCAGCGACAAGCGTTCAGTACCGGGAAGTATTGCGTTTGTTCCTTCCGTTGTCGGTTTGATTATTGCCGGTGAAGTTATCAAAGATTTAGTAAGAAAAGCTTAAAGGGGAATTATGCCTGCGTTGCTCTCCCGGGCGTTGTCTGTCAGGGGAGAGCAACGCAGGAAAATGAATTTTTCACAGCAGCTAATCACAACATGCGGAATGATAGTATAAACGAAAATTGACGGATTTTGTTATAAGGTGGAATTGTATGGAAGGCTATAAAAGCAGTCCGGCTGAGGGGATTTTGGCTAAAAGCCGGCCTTTGTTTGATTTGCTGCAGCAGACGTGCAGTCAATATATTTTTGCCTGTGATATGCAGAGTCGCTGTTGCATTGTGTCAGAGAAGCTGGCAGAAGATTTTGCACTGCCACGGGGAATCTCCCATGATTTTATTAATTTTTGGGAAGGTTTGATTCATCCGGAAGACCGCCAGCGCTACCGGGAGTCGATTAAAGCAGTATTGGTGGAAGGGCGTAGTGATATCCCCGATATTGTCTATCGGGCCAAGGCGCGCCGGGGCGAATATGTCTGGCTGCAGTGCAGCGGACGAGTCATGCGCAATAAAGCCGGCCGAGGAATTTTATTTGCCGGCGTTATGTCAAAACTGGTGCAAAAGGGCAAGGTCGATATGCTGACGGGACTGCTCAACAAATATCAGTTTGAAACCGCAGTGAAAGAGAGTTTGGAGCAGTATCGCCTGACTGGTGACGGCGGAGCCTTGATGATTTTTGGCATTGATAATTTTAAGATCATCAATGAGACGTATAACCGTTTTTTTGGCGATGCTGTTCTGCGCCGGATGGCAAAACGGATCGAAGATATTCTGCCCGCAGCGATTACGCTTTATAAACTTGATGGCGATGAGTTTGGTATTATTTATCGCGGGGCAACCGAAGAGATGGTGGAAGAACTCTTCGCTAACGTGCAGCGATCGGCAATGCTGCCGCAGGAAATTGATCATAAGATGTATTTTTGTACGATTTCAGCGGGTACGGTTTTTTTTCCGCAGGGGGGAAAAGATTACCTTGTGCTGCATAAGCATGCCGAAGCAGCGCTTGATCTGGCAAAAAACCAGGGGAAAAATAAAAATTGCCTGTTTTCGCGAGAAAAATACAATCGCTGGAAAAGGTCGATTGCAATGCGGGAAGAATTGAAAATCAGTGTGGAAAATGGCTGCAGTGGGTTTGATCTTTGTTTTCAGCCGCAGGTGGATGCTGTCACCCGCAAGCTTTGCGGGGCGGAGGCGCTTTTACGCTGGGGAAACAGCAAGGGGAAAATGGTAGCCCCGATGGAGTTTATTCCGCTGCTGGAGGAGACAAAACTGATTATTCCGGTAGGTAAATGGGTGTTTGAGCGGGCTGTCGTGGTTTGCAAACAATGGCAGACGATGGTGCCAGGGTTTCATATGAGTGTAAATGTATCCTATGAACAGCTCAAGGATGTGACCTTTAAGGAATTTGTTCTCGATTGTATTCGTCGTTACGACATAACTCCAGGCTCGATGACGCTTGAGCTTACGGAGAGCCGTATCGTTGCGGACTGGTCGTTTGTCAATCGGACTTTTGATTTTTTCCGTGAGCAGGGTATTGTCATTGCGATGGACGATTTCGGGACAGGGTATTCCTCTTTAAGTTATTTAAAAAATTTATCGACAGATATTGTTAAAATGGATCGGGAATTTGTGCGCAAGATCCTGTTTAATGATTTTGACAAACGGCTTGTCGAATATACGGTGCGGCTTTGTCACAGCATCGGCATGCAGGTATGCATCGAGGGCGTGGAGACCGTCGCTGAATACCGCGTGCTGACTGAAATATGCAATGCTGATTTGATTCAGGGTTATTTATTTGGTCATCCAGAATCACAGGAGAATTTTGTCCAAAAATTTATCTGTGATGAGGAAATTTTACGAGTAGAGGTTTAATTTATGAACGATAACAGAGCAACAGAAAATAAGGATATCAGTTTACTGGGAAAGCAAGGCGTGCAATACGGCTATGACTATACCCCGGAAATTCTTGAAACCTTTGAAAATAAGCATCCGGGCAATGATTATTGGGTGAAGTTTAATTGTCCGGAATTTACGAGTTTATGTCCGATCACGGGGCAGCCTGATTTTGCCACGATGTATATTTCCTATGTGCCGGACAACCGGATGGTTGAAAGTAAATCACTGAAATTGTATCTGGTAAGTTTTCGCAATCACGGAGATTTTCATGAAGATGTGGTTAATATTATCATGAAGGATCTGATAAAATTGATGGATCCGCGTTATATAGAGGTCTGGGGTAAGTTTTTGCCGCGGGGAGGGATTTCCATTGATCCATATGCCAATTATGGAAAGCCCGGAACAAAATATGAAGCGCTTGCCTGGGATCGTTTCAAACAGCATGATCTGATGGGGATGGATAAGGTCGACAACCGATAATTTCCTCAGCCGATACGGCGAGGAAGCAAGGGGAGGCGGCATAATATGCTGCAGGTATACACGGGCAATGGCAAGGGGAAAACAACGGCGGCGATCGGACTGTCGATCCGGGCTCTTGGCGCGGGGAAGCGGGTTTACATCATGCAGTTTATGAAGGGGAAAGCCTATAGCGAGCAGAAAATTCTGCAGGGGTTTTCGCCGCAGCTTTGTCTGGAGATGACGGGAAAACCGTTTTTTATTGCCGAAACCGGAATGCTGACAAAAGCTGAACTGGCAGTCTGGGGGGAGGACGTAGTCGTTTTTCCTAAAGGTGAGCCGCCGGCCGAGTATGTACAAATGTTGGAGCGTGGCCTGGAGACAGCGGCTGAGAAAGCTGCCAGCGGCTACGATCTGGTTATTTTTGATGAGGTAAATGTCGCATTGTTTTTTGGCCTGCTTAGCCGCAAGCAGCTGGAGGCAGTGCTTGATCGACTTGCTGCGGCGGAGGTGGTCTGCACGGGCAGGAATGCTCCGGACTGGCTCTTGGACCGGGCTGATCTCGTGACCGAGATGCATGAAGTTAAACATTATTACAACCAGGGAATTTGTGCCCGGCAGGGGATTGAAAATTAAATAAGGCCTTGCTAATAAAAACAGCTGTCTGCCACTTTTTGGCAGACAGCTGTTTTCTATTTTCCCTTGAGGAGCAACTCGAGAAAAGCCTGACCGTAGCGTTCAAGCTTTCTTTCGCCAATCCCTTTGACTTCGCAGAGTTCCCCAAGATTTTGGGGCAGGCGTTGGCACATATCCTGTAGGGTGGCATCAGAGAAGACAAGATAGGGCGGAATGTTATCGCGGGTGGCAATGTCCTTGCGCAGGCTGCGCAGTTGCTGGAATAAGGTAGAATCCACAGCGGCCTTGCGTTCGGTTGGAATCTGCTGCAGTACTTGTGCTTTGCTGCGCAGAACTTCATAAGCCAGGGGTGTTAGCTTTAGTACAGGATACTCACTTTCGGTCAGCTCAAGGTAGCCGGTTGCGGCAAGTCGCTGGATCAAAAGTTTGATATCCTTGATGCTGCGCGAGGAAAACAATCCATAGGTAGAAAGTTCATCAAAGTGCATTTTCAGCACGTTTTGATTTTTTGAGCCGCGCAGAACTTCGGCCACCATCGTAATGCCGTAACGCTCATGCAAGCGGTATATACAAGAAAAAACTTTTTGAGCATCGACCGTAATGTCAACGAGCTCCGATTCGTTTTGGCAGTTGCTGCAGTTGTTGCAACCTTTACCGGCGGTGACTTCACCAAAATAATGAATAATGAATTCACGCAAGCAGTTTGGGGTATGGCAGTAATCGATCATTTTCTGCAGGCGGCCAAATTCATGGGCTTTGCGTTCTTCATTTTCGGTGGATACATCGATCAGAAATTTTTGCGTCATAGTATCCTGCGGGCCGAACAATAGCAGACATTCGCCGGGCTCACCATCACGTCCGGCACGGCCGGCTTCCTGATAATAGGATTCAATGTTTTTGGGCATGTTGTAGTGAATGACATAACGGACATTTGATTTATCGATCCCCATGCCGAAGGCATTGGTTGCGACCATGACCTGAAGATTATCGTAGAGAAATTCATCCTGACTCTGGCTGCGGTCTTTTTCAGACAGACCGGCATGATAGCGGCCTACCGCAATTTTTTTCTTACGCAGCAGTTCATATACGGCATCGACTTCTTTGCGGGTAGCAGCATAGATGATACCGGATTGTTCCTCATGGGTCTTCACGTAATTTACGATAAATTTTGCTTTGTCTTCCCCGCGCAGTACACTAAAGTAGAGGTTGGGCCGGTCGAAACCGCTGATATGAACCTCTGGTTTTTTTAAGCGGAGCAAATCAATGATATCGTCTTTAACAGCGGGGGTTGCTGTAGCTGTGAAGGCACTGAGCAGTGGGCGCTTGGGCAGAGAGGCAATAAACGGTGCAAGCTGACGATAGCTTGGACGAAAATCATGGCCCCATTGGGAAAGACAGTGGGCTTCGTCGACAGCTACCATCGATATATCGATTTTATCCAGTACAGCCTGAAAATAATCTGTGCTGAGCCGCTCTGGTGCTACGTATACCAGTTTATAGCGTCCTGCGGCTATAGCGGTCAGCCGGGTGGTTGTTTCACTGGCAGACAGCGAACTGTTGATATAGGTGCCTGCAATACCCTGCTCGGCCAGGGCATCCACCTGATCCTTCATCAGGGAAATCAGGGGGGAGATGACAAGGGTAATACCAGGCAGCAGTAAGGCCGGTACCTGAAAACAGATGGATTTCCCGGCTCCGGTAGGCATAATCGCCACGGTGTCATGGCCGCTCATAAGGCTGTGAATGATTTTTTCCTGGCCAGGGCGAAAAGCTTTATAGCCATAGTATTTTTTTAAGACAGCAAGTGCTTGTTCAATCATTAGTGATCATTTCCTTTGTGTAAGATAAAAATAGTCTAAACTTATCTGTTCTGCATAAAGCAGTGATAACCCTGCTCTCGCATAAAATTGTCCAGCGAAAGCAGGGGAGATTGATTTGATGTATAATAAATAATCGTATAGACGACTTTAAAATTTTATAAAAGGGCGTCTACTTGAGGATGGGTGGGGAATTGTTTTTGTGGATGTGAAAATGAAAATTATCGTGTTTGCGGTGGATATGATTTGTCCGTTGATTTTAGGCTATTTATGCCAGCGACAAAATGTAGTGAAAGAAAATTTTTTTAATAAAATGATTTTGAATAATATTCTGGTTGTCTGTCCAATTGTCTCGTTTTTAAGTTTTTGGATATTGCCGTTGACCGCAGACCTGTTTTGGCTGCCTTTGATCAGTTTGGCACTTGGTTTCGTGCCAGGGGCAATGGCGTATGTCATCGCCCAGAAAAAATACAGCCGGGATCAGGATCGGGGCGCATATGTTATGGCGGCAAGTCTGTCGAATCTTGGCACGATCGGCGGGATTTGCGTTTTTTTGCTCTATGGCGAAAAAGGGTATGGCTATCAGCAGATTATTGTTTTATTTCAATATGTACTGATGTTCATGTTTTGTTATCCCCTGGCACAGTATTATGAAACGCGGGCGGCCGGTGGCAGCGGCGGGAGCCGCTTGTCATTGCGGTCCGTGCTGCTGAGTAAAAACCAGTTGGCGGTGGTCGGGATTGTGCTGGGGGGCGTGCTGCAAGCTGCGGGGATTCCGCGCCCCGCGGAACTTGACGGAGTCGCGCAGGTATTTATTCATATGGGGGCCTGGACGGGCTTGATTCCGGTCGGGTATTCCGTGGATTTTTCTCAGATTAAATTGTATTACAAGTCCTTATTTGATCTTTCGTTGATTAAATTTATAGCAGCGCCGTTGCTCATCTATGGTCTGTCACATCTTGTGATTTCCAGTCCGGTTATGCTCAATACACTGTTGGTGCTTGCCTGTATGCCGTCGGCAGTCAATGCAGTTGTTACGGCTCGCCTTTATCATTTGAATGTCAGCATTGGAGTAGCGGCTTTTCTGGTGACCACAGGGTTGTTTTTGGCAATTGTCTATCCGCTGCTGTTTTTTTTCTTGTCGTCTTAACAAAGAATTTTCCAAGAAATACTTTATATTATAGGAACTGTGCTTATGATAGAATGTAAGATAATATATGTTTGATTTTTACCCGGAGAGGATGCATAAATATGAAAAGGATATCTGGCTGGAAAAAGTCGCTGCTGGTAGTACTGGGTTGTTCGCTTTGGCATCTGCCGCTGGGGGCTTGTGCCGCTCTGTCACTTGATCAGGCAGTGGATATGGCATTAAATCAAAATACGGAAATACGAATTGCTGCCAAAGGAGAAGATAAGGCAGAGGCAGAGCTGGCGGCTGCCAAAGGGGCCGACGGGGTTACGGTTACAGCTACATCATCTGTGTCGATCAGTGATGGCGCGGAAAAAAAGTTTTCAGATAGTAATACCAATACTCTGAAAGCTGCCCTGCCGATTTATACTGGTGGAAAAAATGAATTGACGATTGAGAATACGAAAAGTGCCTATCTTTCCAGCCAATTCAATACCATACGCACCAAGGAAAATATAAAACTCAGCACGATCAAAGCCTATTATGATGTGCTCGAAGCGCAGAAAACGATTGCGGTGGATAAGGAATCCGTTGACAATTATGCAGCACACCTCGAAAATGTAGAGCAGCTTTATTCAGCTGGCAGCAAGGCGAAGATAGAGGTCCTTCGGTCCGAAGTACAGCTTTCTGATGCCCGGCAAACCTTGATCAAAGCTCAAAATACGTATGAAATTGCCCTAAGTACACTGAAAAATATTATTCGGCTGGATCGGGAGGAACCCTTGGAACTGACAACGGATTTTAGTTATATGACTTTTTCGCCGGAATTGTCTGACTGTTTGGCAAAGGCACGGGAAAATCGCAAGGACTTGCGACAGGCCGAGTTGGCAGTAGAAGAGGCAGAAAAAGATATAAAAATTGCTAAGGCTGGTTTTTTGCCGTCGGTCGATCTGACGGCAAGTGTCGGGTGGGAAGATCGTGCGCTGCCGGATGATAAACATTATAATTATACAGCCGGAGTGACTGCAAACTGGGATATTTTTGATAATCAGGTGACAAAGGCTAATGTAAAAGGCGCCGAGGCTGCTCGTGACGAAGCTGAGCTGACTTTATTGAAAAAAACAGATGATATTGACCTTGAGGTCCGGCAGGCGTATTTGAATATGCGCGAGGCGGAAAAGCGCTTTGTTTCAACCGGAGATGCGGTTAAACAGGCCAGAGAGGATTACTATATTGCCAATGCCAAATACAAGGCTGGTGAAGGGCTCATGCTGGATATTATCGATGCTCAGCTGGCTCTGTCGACGGCGCAGTTAAATTATATCAGCGCTCAGTATGACTATGTCCGCTATAAAGCTGAAGTGGAAAACGTCATCGGAAGCAGTGAGGAAGTGGCTCAATGAAGATAAAGGGCAAGATGCGATGGATCATCGGTGGCATTGCAGTGGCATTGTTTGCCGGCGGGATCTATTATTACCAAAGCCGGCAGGCTGCAAGTGCCGTTCCGGCCGTGGAAACGGCGGCGGTGGAAAGAATGAAACTGAGGTCCGTGGTTTCAGCAACGGGGACAATCCGCCCCGTTGACTCGGTGGAGGTCAGCTCCAAAATAACTGCGCGCATAAAATCGGTGCTGGTTAAGGAAAATGATACGGTAAAAGCAGGGCAGACCATAGCGACCCTTGATGGCAAGGAATTACAGACGGAACAGGATCAGGCGGATTATAAAGTTACGAATACAAGGGAAAAATATAACCGGATTTCCAAGCTCTATTCTATAGGGGCAAAATCGCAGGAAGAATTGGAAGATGCAGAATACGAGTACAAGACGGCGCTGAGCAGTCTGGAAGGCACGCAGTCGAATTTGGCTGAAACCGTTATTACCGCGCCAATAGATGGTGTCGTTGTTGGTGAACCCAAAACTCCGGGGACAATGGCAGTGCAGGGGACAAGCAATCCCACGGTCATTATGCGAATTGCCGATTTAGGACATAAACAGATTATGGCGAAAATTGACGAGACGGATATTGGCAAGATTGCAATTGGTCAGCAGGCATCCTTTACGGTTGATGCCTATAGTGGTCAAAAATTTACAGCCAGAGTAGCAAAGATCTCGCAAACGGATGTCGATAACAGCTGGGATACAGCGTCCTCGTCGACATCCTCGTCGAGTTCGACATCGAGTGCCAGTGTCATATATTATTATGTCACCCTTGATATTGATGATCCTCAAGGCTTGCTGAAACCGGCTATGACGGCCAGGGTAGAGATTAATACGGCGGAAAAGGATAATGCGCTGGCGGTTCCGCTGGCGGCACTGAAAACCAATAATGACGGAGCCTATGTTGTGCTGGTGCAACAGGATGGAACCACTGAAAATCGGACGGTGAAAACAGGGATCTATAGTGATGACTATGTTGAAATTATCGATGGTCTGTCAGAAGGAGATCAGATCTCGGTGAGCTATACGGTGAATGGAAAAAAGTCGGGCAGCAGCAGTCAGCATCAGGGACCGCCGCCAATGTGAGAAAAGGAAGGCTAAAGCTATGACAATTCGTCTTGCTGGGATTAAGAAAATTTACCAAATGGGCAGCCAGCAAGTCGCAGCCCTGGATGGAATTGATTTGCATATAAAAAAAGGGGAATTTGCTGCCCTTATGGGACCTTCAGGATCGGGGAAGTCGACGTTGATGAATATTCTTGGCTGCCTGGATCGGCCTAC
The DNA here is from genome assembly GCA_051653465.1 of Selenomonadaceae bacterium. GTDB lineage: Bacteria > Bacillota > Negativicutes > Selenomonadales > Selenomonadaceae. The sequence continues at coordinate 15,421 of JBOFWE010000154.1, forward strand.
GGCAGGGTCATATTGTCTAAATGATCGTGAAGTTGCACATCTGAGCGATGATGAATTGGCTATTACCAGGAATAGGGAAATTGGCTTTGTTTTCCAAAACTTTAATTTATTATCCCGCATCAGTGCCTGGGAAAATGTAGCTTTGCCGCTGGTTTATGCCGGTGTTGGGCGTAAGGAACGAATGGAAAGGGCAGCCCAGATCCTTCAATCCGTTGGGCTTGGTGATCGCCGGGAACATCAGCCGAACGAACTTTCCGGCGGGCAGCGTCAGCGGGTTGCGATTGCCAGAGCCTTGGTGAATGATCCTCGAATTATTATGGCAGATGAACCCACCGGAAATCTTGATACGAAGTCAAGTGTTGAGATTATGGATATTTTTGCGAAACTTCATGAAGCTGGGCGGACGATTATTCTTGTTACGCATGAGCCGGAAGTTGCTGCCTGTGCGAGCCGCCAGCTTTTGATGCGTGATGGAAAGATCACGCGGGATGAGGGGAAGGGGGTGGTCATGGATGTTGTTTAATGAAAGTGTACGGATTGCAGTTACGGCCTTGCTGGCCAACAAACTGCGCTCCATCCTGACCATGCTGGGAATTATCATTGGTGTGGGGGCCGTCATAGCGATGGTTTCCGTAGGCATGGGAGTCCGGCAGCAGGTGCAAACCTCGATTGCAAGTCTTGGCAGCAATATGCTGATCGTCTCGCCGGGATCCGCTTCATCTTCTGGCGGCATGAGAACGGCGGCTGGAACCAGCATCAAGTTAAAACTTAGTGATGCGGAGGCGATAAAGGCTAAGGTGAAAAACATTGATTATGTATCGCCCACGGTCAGCGGATCTTATCAAATTGTCAATGGAAGTCAGAACTGGAATTCCACGGTGCAGGGAGTGACTGCCGAGTATATGGCGATTCGTTCGCTGACGGTAAATGCAGGAACTTTTATTTCAGCCGATGATATCGCTTCGCGCAATCGCGTGGCTGTGATTGGCACAACCGTGGCAACCAATCTTTTTGGAACGGCAAACCCGGTCGGACAAAATATAAGGCTTAACAATTCCCCCTATAAAGTTATCGGGGTTTTGCAGAGTAAAGGGCAGTCTTCCATGGGACAGGATCAAGATGACGTAGTCATCATTCCACTGACTACAGCCCAGGAACGACTGATTGGAATTACCTATGTTAAATCCATTAATATTCAGGTGAGTGATGCTGCTAAGATGGATCAGGTACAAGCAGAAGTTGAAGCGCTGTTGCGGCAGCGGCATCAGATTACCGGTACGAAGGAAGACGATTTCACGGTGCGCAATCTTACAAGTATTATGCAGACGATGACCGAAACGACGACGATGATTACCTTGCTGCTGGGCAGTATTGCTGCAATTTCGCTTGTAGTCGGCGGGATTGGTATCATGAACATTATGATGGTTTCCGTTACAGAAAGAACACGGGAGATTGGAATTCGCAAAGCACTGGGCGCGACCTTTCAGGATATCATGCTGCAGTTTTTGATTGAGGCGATTGTGATCGGCATTATTGGTGGTGTTTTGGGTATTGGCTTTGGTTATGCGGCTGCCTTGGTGATTTCGACTTTTGGCGGATTTACTACGGTGGTTACCGTGCTACCGATTATATTGTCGTTTTCTGTTTCCGTGGGGATTGGCTTGTTCTTTGGCATTTATCCTGCCAGAAAGGCAGCGTTGCTTGATCCGATTGAGGCCTTACGACACGAATAAATAAAAATGCCGGACCCATTGGTCCGGCGAAAGCAAAAATAAAAAACCGGCAAAAGCCGGTTTTTTTATTTTTAGAATTTCATTGTTGCCCCGATGCCGACGCCGTTTTCGCGACTGCCGTGATCTGCATCAAAATTATGATAATTGATGTTCAGATCAACATTGGCTACGACATTCATGTTAACGCCGACCTGAGTTTCGTTGAAATCAGCACCGGTGATGTAGGACGCATAACCTTCGGTTCCCATCACGCGCGGCGTGCTGATAGCAATGCCGGCGTAGAAATTGCTGTTATCCTGCGGCAAATTGTCACGATGTCCTACAATTCCCTTAACGTTGCTGATCATGTCGATTTGTCCATAAACATCATGCATATGGCCATATTCATCACGATCGGCATATTGGTATCCGAGCGTAATATCATCGTTGATTTTATGCTCGATATACGATTCGTTGGTGCCCAGTCCCACGGCTGTTTCATTGGCAGCCAGGTTATTGATTGGCGCAGCCATAGCAGTAGCCGTGCTGAGCGCAGTGAGAACGGTAAGTGATAATAAAACTTTTTTCATAAAAAAACCCCCTGTATATATTGATGCAATCCCTAGTATACCGCATATTTATTGGAAATGCATTAGAGGATTTTCCTATTTTGGGTTATATTCGAGGATGGAAAGATCTTTTTCGCGGTTCAGATCAACCAGCGTTTCCGGGTCGATTTCAATCAACGGCATGGCAGCAAAATCAGCCGGATAGCGGATAATGCGCCCACGGCGTTTATCGCTCAAGGTAACGGTTGACCCAAGAAAGGCTTGCTGAATGTTTGTCAGAAAGGGGACACAAACGGCCGGATCAAGGGTGGTAAACATTTCTGCCGTGATTTTGGCGATGGCGGTAAACGGGGTCTCTTTGCGACAGCCTTCGCGCTCGGTTGTGATGTTATCATATATATCGGCGACGGCGATGATGCTGGCGTAATCGTGAATTTCATGTTGGGCGGCATTAAACGGAAAACCGGAACCATCCATTCGCTCATGATGCTGCAAGACTGCGGATTTTACTCCTTCAGAAAATTCCTGGTTGCCGGCAATCAGTTTATGTCCGAGGATCGTATGCTGCATGTATAGGTCGTATTCTTCCGGTGTCAGATTTTGCAGGCGCTTGTCAAGAATTTTTTGCTCGAGCTGTGTCTTGCCAATGTCATGCAGAAATCCGGCAAGAATCAATTCCTTGATTTTACTGCGATCAAGGTGCATCCATTTGCCGATGACGCCGGATAAAATAGAGACGCGGACGCAGTGCTGGTAAACATCAGTTGCCAGATGGTTTAATTCATAAAGATAATCCAGGGCGCCGCTGTTTTGGACAGCCGGAACAATCGAATCGTCAACCAGCTGCTCTACTTTTTTAACGGGCAGCTGCTCAGAATTACTCGATGCATAAAAAATCTCTCTGGCAGTTGAAACGATTTCTTCATATTCTGTGACAAAAGCATTGCTGCGGTTTATCATTGCCTCAACGCTTTGATAATTGGCATTTAACTCATATTCATCCTTAATATAGGCGTCCTGGACGTTTAAAAAAGACAGGCGCGTGATATGGGCTTTTGTCAGTAATGTGTTTTCTGATAAGACGACAATCATCTGGTCGTTGATGATGCTACGGGCAAGGATCATTCCCGGCTGTAAATGTGTCGTTGATAATTTTTTCAAACTAATACCTCCCCTAAATATGTAAAAGAGAAATTTAACAATATGCGAATTATACCAGCAGTTTTATGATATAAATATCATTTTTAAGGCATATGCGATACATATTCTATAACGGAAGCCCATAATCCTATCACTTTAAAAAAAGTAGTGACTATAGACTTATTCTGCATGGGTAGCATAGGTGATATGTCCGTGCAGCTTTAGATCATAGGGAATCTTTCCGGCAAAATAAAAATAGATAAAACTATGAATTGGCAAGAAAAACCGCGATTTTATTAGATAAATGGTGTTTAATCATGTTAATGGTTTACAAATGCACCAATTTAAACGTTTCCTATTTTAACGAACTAAAGTATAATAATTTTATTGAAAGTATGAAATTACGCGAACAGGTGGAGGGTTTATAATGAAGAAGCTTATTGCATTATGTGTTTTAGTGGTTATGGCAGGCGTTGTTTTTGCTGGCTGTGGCAGTGACAGTGCCAAAAAAGCCGACAATACCAAAAAGATTGTTGTTGGCCTTGATGACAATTATCCCCCGATGGGTTTTAAAGATGAAAGCAACAATATTGTTGGCTTTGATGTTGATCTGGCCAAGGAAGCGTCTAAACGGTTAAACCGTGAAGTTGAGTTCAAGGGGATTGACTGGTCGAGCAAGGAAGCAGAGCTTAAAAGCGGACGTGTAGATATCCTGTGGAATGGTCTTGATATCACAGAAAAGCGCAAAGAAAATATTTTGTTCAGCGATCCGTATATGGATAACCGCCAGATCATCTTTGTGCCGGCTGGATCGAGCATTAAGTCCATGGAAGATTTGAAGGGCAAGGTTGTAGGCACGCAAAGCGCAAGTACGGCGGAAGAGTTCATTGACAATAATCCGGAGTTTAGAGACAGCATGAAAGACGTTAAAAAGTATTCAGAATATACATCAGCGTTTATGGATTTGGAAAATGGACGACTCGAAGCGATTATTGCGGATGAAATTACGGGCCGTTATTATATGAGCAAGCAAAAAGATAAATTTGTAGCGCTTGATGTGACTGTTGGTCCGGTCAGCACCTTTGGCATTGGTTTCCGCAAAGACGATCAGCAGCTGCGCGATGACGTGCAAAAGGTAATGAATGAGATGCAGCAGGATGGAACGATGGGGAAAATTTCAGAAAAATGGTTTGGCAAAGACATCACGAAAAAGTGATTTTGGCAAGCGCGGTTGCCAAATGCAGAAAAGTGAAGTTTGGCGAGTGGCAGCAGATATTTTTGCTGCCACTTTTTTGCTTTTTGAGGCGGAGTGTTGTAGAATGTTTTATATGTGGCTTTCTCTCTTTTTCAAGTTAAAGAACAAGCTTATTGAAGTAAAAAGCGGGAAGATAAAAGTGGCCGGATATGTTGCTGTGCTTATAAAAGGTTAGGAGATAGGATGAATGGAAAAACTTATGGTGATTGTTATGCCAATGCTCGAGGGCTGTGAAATTACGCTGCAGATATTTTCCCTCACGCTGATTATGGCGTTACCGCTGGGGCTGTTGGCGGCCATGGCTAAATTGTCGAAATTTCGCTTGGTGCGTTTTCTTACGGATGTTTATATTTGGCTGATGCGAGGAACTCCGTTGATGTTGCAGTTGTTATTTGTATATTTTGCGTTGCCGCTTGTTGGCATCCGCTTGCCCGATATTGCGGCTGCCTTGTTGGCCTTTACCTTGAATTATGCCGCATACTTTGCCGAAATTTTTCGCTCGGGGATACAGTCGATTGAACGCGGGCAGTATGAAGCAGCAAAGACCCTGGGGATGAGTTATATGCAGACCATGCGGCGGATTATCATACCACAGATGGTTAAACGGGTATTGCCCCCGATCAGCAATGAGACAATAAATCTGGTCAAGGATACCTCATTGATTTATATTTTAGCAATGAACGATTTGCTGCGGGTTGCCCGAACGATCGTTCAGCGTGAATTCGATATGACCCCGTTTTTGATTGCCGCTGTATTTTATCTGGCGATGACGTTTGTCCTGACCTGGATCTTTAAAAAATTGGAAGCGCATTATGCGAAGTATGATGAGTAGGAGCAAGCAATGGAAAATGATAGAATGATTCGGATGACGAATATTTATAAGCGGTTCAATGAACTGGAAGTGCTCAAGGGGATTGATCTTGAAGTCCGGCGGGGTGAAGTATTGGCGATTATCGGACCGAGCGGTTCGGGAAAATCGACCTTGCTGCGCTGCTTAAACCGGCTCGAAAGCATTGATTGTGGCACGATTGAAATTGAAGGCGATTTTTTGGCCCGGGAAGAAGACGGAGTTGCCAGATATGCTGACAAAATTGCCTCGCAGAGAATTTTGAGCCGCATGGGCATGGTTTTTCAGCAGTTTAATCTTTTTCCCCATATGACAGTGTTGGAAAATTTAATTGAAGCACCGGTGCAAGTGAAGAAAATGAAGCCAGAACAGATTATTCCTACGGCAGAGAGTCTGCTGGATAAGGTGGGTCTGCTCGCCAAAAAAGATGTGTTCCCTTCGCGCCTTTCCGGGGGGCAGCAACAGCGGGTGGCGATTGCGCGGGCTTTGGCGATGAATCCGGATATTATGTTGTTTGATGAACCAACGTCAGCTCTTGATCCTGAATTAACGGGCGAGGTATTGCGGACCATGCGCCGTCTGGCACAGGAACATATGACGATGATTGTTGTGACCCATGAAATGGCTTTTGCCCGCGAGGTGGCGCATAAGGTTATTTTTATGGCTGATGGCGAAATCGTCGAACAGGGCACGCCGCAGGAGTTGTTTTCCAATCCGCAGCAGGCGCGGACCAAGGCATTTTTGCAAAATATGTTGTAAAATAAGGATCTGGGAGCAGGGGTGAAGAACAGGGTGGAAGTAGAAAAAAATAAAGACCGCCTTTGCATTGATGTAGCCAAATTATATTATCAGTCAGAGTTTAGTCAGCAGCAGATTGCCCAGCAAATGGGGATATCACGGCCTTCAGTTTCGAGGCTGCTGCAATATGCCAAGGAGCAGGGGTATGTAAATATCCAGATTATAGATCCGGTGGAAAACATGGAAGATTTGGAACGGCAGCTGGCCCGAAAATATGGGATGCAGGAAGTGCGAATCGCTTATTCGACGCTGAATGACCCGGGTGAGATTAAAAAGTATATTGGCAGCAAGGCTGCGGAATATCTGAATGAAATCGTTCGGGATGGTGATATTATCGGTGTAAGCTGGGGGACGACGATGTATAATGTTGCCTGCCGCTTGAAATCCAGGGCTCTTAAGGGAGCACAGATCGTTCAGCTCAAGGGCGGCGTTACCGATGGAAAAAGCACGACATATGCCGATGAAATATTGGAGAAATTTGCCAAGGCTTTTTCGACCATTGCCCGTTATCTGCCGTTACCGGTGATCTTCGGTACGAAGGAAGTAAAAGAAATGGTCGATCAGGATCGCCATATTAAGCGAATTCTGGAGCTTGGCCGGCAGGCTAATATTGCGATATTTACCGTGGGAACGGTGAAAGAAGATGCATTGCTGTTTAGGCTGGGATATATTGAGGCTGTCGATAAGGCAAAGCTGCAACAGATTGCGGTAGGGGATATTTGCTCGCGCTTTTTTGACCGTGAGGGGCAAATTTGTAACGCGGAGATTGATGACCGTACGGTGGGAATAAAGCTGGCTGAGCTGAGAGACAAGGAACGAAGTATTTTGGTCGCTGGCGGTGAACGCAAGGTGGAAGCGATTCGGGCGGCGCTGGTTGGGCAATATGCCAATGTGCTGATAACGGATCAGTATACCGCTAAAGCACTGCTTTGAAATTAAGTTCATATTTCATTTTCTTTTTGTAAACCTGCTGGTATTATCTTTGTTTATAAGATGATGCCGGCGGGTTTTTATTTTGTAAATACATTATTGAACATTTTTTCAATAATATATTTACAAATGTTCAGACTGATGGTATTATGTCATTGTAAGCTTATTTGACATGTCGATATAAATGAAATCAAGAAAAATAGCAGGGGGTATACAAATGGATTTTGCAAAAATAATTGACCATACTTTATTAAAAACAGATGCCAGACGTGAGGATATAAAAAAATTGTGTGAGGAAGCCAGACGATACGGATTTGCTTCGGTATGTGTGAGTTCACTGTGGGTTTCCTATGCAGCCGCACTCCTCAAGGGATCAGGGGTTGCTGTATGTACGGTAATCGGCTTTCCGCAGGGGACTGTGCCGACAACGGTTAAGGCTTTTGAGACAGCCCAGGCCGTGACAGATGGAGCCGGTGAAGTCGATATGGTGATTCCCGTCGGGCTGCTTAAGGGCGGCGAAAATGAAGCTGTTGCCCAGGATATTGCGGCTGTTGTAAAGGCGGCGAAAGGCAAAGCTTTGGTTAAAGTAATCATTGAAACCTGCCTGCTGACCGATGAAGAAAAAATTCGGGCCTGCCAGCTGGCACAACAGGCAGGAGCTGATTTTGTAAAAACCTCGACCGGTTTTTCTACCGGCGGAGCAAATGCTCATGATGTAGCGCTTATGCGCCAAACGGTTGGCAGCAAGATGGGGGTAAAGGCCTCTGGTGGAGTCGGAAACCTGGCCGATGCCGAAGCTATGGTAGCGGCAGGTGCTTCGCGAATTGGTACCAGCCATGGCATTGAGATCGTCCGCAAAGGATAAAGCATATTGCAGGCTGTGCGGATACAGCCTGCAACTACCAGTGGAAAATTCTAAATATATAATATTTTAGGAGGATTTATTCATGAGTGAGCATGTGTTGGCAGAACGAGAATCAAAAAAATTTATTCAATATGCTGATGGCTATTTGAGCCGGACCCCGATTTTTCAGTTTATCCTGTTGTCGTGTTTGTTCCCCTTGTGGGGGGCAGCTGCAAGCTTGAACGATATATTGATTACGCAGTTTAAAAGTGTATTTGCCTTGAGTGATTTTGCCAGTGCCTTGGTACAAAGTGCCTTTTATGGCGGATATTTTCTGGTCTCAATTCCCGCATCCATGGTAATTCGCCGGTCTACCTATAAGACAGCAATTCTCACCGGGCTTGGTTTTTATATAGCTGGCTGTTGTCTGTTCTTTCCGGCATCACATATGGGCACGTATACGATGTTCCTGTTTGCCATCTTTGCAATTGCCATTGGGCTTGGCTTTTTGGAAACGGCAGCGAATACGTACAGTACGATGATCGGCCCTAAAGATAAGGCTACGTTGCGGCTCAATATCAGCCAGACCTTTTATCCGATCGGGGCGATTACCGGAATTTTATTGGGGAAATATCTTGTATTCCAGGAAGGCGGCAGCCTTCATTCACAGCTGTCACAGATGACAGCGGCGCAAGCCAGTGCCTTTAAGCTCGAAATGCTCCAGCATACTCTGGAACCATATCATGTGCTCGTTTATATTTTGCTGGCAGTCTTTGTTTTGTTTGCCATCACGAAATTTCCTAAATGTAAGGCGACGGGAAATGCGGATGAACAGATTGTGCGTCCCGGCATGGGGGAAACTTTGCGGTATTTAATCCATAACAGCCGTTTTAAAAAAGGAATATTGGCACAGTTTCTCTATGTGGGAATGCAGGTTGCGGTATGGTCCTTCACAATACGCCTGGCATTGACGATTGATCCAAATCTCAATGAGCGATTGGCGGCAAATTTCATGGTGTACAGCTTTATCTGTTTCTTTATCGGCAAATTTATTGCGAATTTCCTGATGGCGAAGTTTTCTCCCAATAAGGTTTTGATGGTGTACTCGGTGATTGGCAGTCTGTTTTTACTCTACATATCCTTTGTACCGGATATCAGCGTAGTGTATGTGGCAGTAGCCGCCAGTGTTCTTTTTGGACCGTGCTGGGCAACCATTTATGCCAAAACGCTTGAGGCTGTAGACAAAAAATACACAGAAACAGCCGGTGCCGTAATTGTCATGTCGATTATTGGTGGAGCTTGTGTTCCGGCGGTACAAGGCATGGTTTCTGATCTTACCGGATCGATGCAGCTTTCCTTTGTGGTAAATCTGCTGTGCTTTATGGCGGTCGGCAAGTATTTTTATGATGAATGTCAGTATGAAAAAGTTGATGAAAATTGAGGAGGATTTCTTATGAAAAGTCAGATCGAACTTAAACAGGCGTTTTTTAGTGAAAAACCATTTGTTTTATTTCATAATGATGAATTTGAAGTTACCTTATTTCGCTATGATTCCGGAATTGAAGCAGTTACCATAAAAAATTCCCGCGGTGAAGTTACTTTACTGCCATATATGGGGCAGATGATTTGGGATCTTGCTTTCGACGGGATCAGCCTGCGGATGAAAAATATGTTTAAGCAGCCAAAGGCTGCGCAGGCAGTCGTCGACACGTATGGCTGCTTTGCCTTTCATTCGGGACTGCTGGCCAATGGGTGCCCATCGCCTGAGGATACGCATCTGCTTCATGGGGAGATGCCTTGTGCAAAAATGGATAAGGCCTGGATTATCCTTGAGGATGGCTCGGTTTCTTTGGGGGGCGGCGTCGAGTACGTGCAGGGCTTTGGTCATCATTATCAGGCTAATCCGGCAGTCCGACTATCAGCTGGAGCGACAAAGATTGAAATCAGCATGCAGGTGAAAAATCTGGCAGCCGTGGAAATGCCGCTGCAGTACATGTGCCATATGAATTATGCCTATATGGAGAATGGGAAATTTTATTCGAGCTTACCGGCGACAGCGTTTAAACTTCGTGAAAGCATTCCGGCTCATGTGAAGCCGACCGAGAAATGGCTGGCATATAATGAAGATATTAAAAAGCTGCAGGCAGCAGGGCGTTCACTTGAATGTCTTGATCAGCCAGCGATGTACGATCCGGAAATTGTCTTTATGGCGGATGAAATCAGCCAATACGGAGATAAAGCCAGAATAGAACTTGTATCGCCGGAAGGCCATCGTTTTGTCACAGAATTTTCTACGCAGGAATTCAATTATGCAACTCGCTGGATTTTATATAATGAGGACCAACAGGTGGCAGCTTTTGTGCTGCCGGGAACCTGCCGTCCGGAAGGATTTTTGGCGGCCCAAAAGGCGGGCTCATTGATTATGCTCAAGCCGGGAGAACGCCGAGCGTTCACCGTGGTGACAGGACTGGAACAGGAGGAATAGATATGATAGCTGTAATAGGATCCAATATGGTGGATTTGATTTCTTATGTTGACCGCATGCCGCTTCCAGGAGAAACTCTTGAAGCACCGGCATTTTCTATGGGATGCGGCGGAAAAGGAGCCAATCAGGCGGTGGCAGCTGCTAAGCTTGGCGCTGAGGTCATGATGCTGACAAAAGTTGGCGATGATATTTTCGGTGATAATACCATTAAGAATTTACAGGCCTATGGTATTCATACGGATTTTGTCGAAAAAGTTGCGGGTACATCGAGCGGTGTGGCTCCGATTTTTGTGGATAAGTCTTCACAAAATAGTATTTTAATCATCAAAGGGGCCAATGAATACCTGTTGCCGGCTGACATTGATAAGGCTGCGGATCACTTAAAAAAATGCTCGCTGATTATCCTGCAGCTGGAAGTCTGCCTGGAAACGGTATATGCGGCAATTGATTTTGGCAAGAAATACCATGTTCCGGTACTGCTCAATCCGGCCCCGGCAACAGAAAATCTGGATATTGAAAAAGTGGCTGCTTGTGAGTTTTTTGTGCCGAATGAGAGCGAACTCATGGCTCTCACCCGGATGCCGGTTTCTACCACCGAAGAGGTGCGGCTGGCGGCGGAGGTTCTCTTAAAAAAAGGCTTGAAAAATGTTATTGTAACCCTTGGCAAGCGTGGGGTTTTATGGCTGACTGGTGACAAGGAGGAATTTGTTGCCGCCCATGAAGTGGCAGCTGTTGATACGACCGGTGCGGGGGATGCCTTTATTGGCTGCTTTGCGGCCACGTATACGGAGACGGGGGATGTCCTTGCATCATTGAAAAGAGCAAATGCTTTTTCTGCCCTGAGTGTACAGAAGAAAGGTACACAAATATCGTATCCATCGGCTGAAGAATTAGCAAGTTTTTTGGCAAAGGCTTAAACTATAGCTGGTGAAAGGTTTTAATAAGACAGCAGAGAAACACCAATTGCCGTAGGCAGCAGGTGTTTCTCTGCTGTCTTATTTACGGTAGGGGGTGGCATTGCCGTAAGTTGCCACTTGCATTTTTGCACTATAAAGGCGATAATAAAAGAGATTAAATCCGATAATAGTGCGGAGGAACGTATACGTATGCATAGATTGTTACTATTTACTGTTTTGCTGCTGGGCTGTGTCATTTGCCCGTCGCTGGTGCAGGCGGCGAGTTTTCAGGAGCGGGTCAGTAATATGGCGGAAATCAAGGCAGTGCGCATTAATAGCGGCGCTGACAAAGTCAGGATTGTCGTGGATGCGACGAGGGAAGTTGATTATGAAACGGTGGTATTATCAAACCCGCAGCGGATTGTTGTCAATATAAACGGGGCCTGGCTCAGCCCGGCCGTGGAACGCAATATGGCTGTGGATAGCAGTTTTGCCAATAAAGTTCGTATCAGTCAGTTTGATAAAGATACCGTGCGCATTGTCGTGGAATCAAATGTCAGTAAAGCCGATTACGATGTGTTTTCGTTGACGGGGGGATCAAGTCCCTATCGGGTGGTGCTGGATTTTGGTGGCAATGCAGTGACGCGGCCGACCACAGCCCCGGTGGTAGAAAAGCCAACGGTTAAGCCGGAGGTACCGGAGGTTATTTTGCCGGAACCTGTGTATGATAAGCCGGGGCTTGCCGGCAAGACGATTGTGCTGGATCCGGGGCATGGCGGCAGTGATTCAGGTGCTATTGGTCCGACCGGGGTGACTGAAAAGAGTATAACCTTGCGCGTGGCTACGCAGTTGCGTCAATTGCTGGAACAGTCCGGGGCCAAGGTTTTGCTGACGCATGCTACGGATGTTGATGTTGCACCACAGCCGGCAACGGATGCTGGGGAGCTGCAGGCACGTTGTGATGTGGCCAATCAGGCGAAAGCGGATATATTTTTGAGCCTGCATATGGATTCGTTTACGAATGGTTCAGCCCGGGGGACGACCGTTTATTATTATGGCAAGGGAACTAAAGCAGCGCAGCGCCTGGCAGAAAATGTGAGGCAGGGTCTGCTCGAACAGTTGGGGACAGACGATCGCGGGACGAAAAGCTCAAACTTTTATGTTGTCAAACATACAGCTATGCCATCGATTTTGGCGGAGATGGCGTTTGTATCGAATCCGGCGGAGGAAAAAATGATGAATTCTGCCAAAGGCATTGAAAAAGCTGCTCATGGGATATTTGATGGGATCAGTCGCTATTTTGGGGACTGAGATCCGGGACGGTTTCTTGACGATTGCGCTGGTTTCAATTAAAATAGTAAGATAAAAGATTTTTTTAGAGCCTTATTTGCGGCGCTGCCTCAGGTAAGGCTCTGTTATGTGAATGTGGGGGAATTAAACAAAATGACAGAGGATAAAGACAAAGAAGGATTTTTAACGGATATGGAAGCTGAGTGGGAAGAACTGAAACTGCAGCGCCGTAAGACGATTCTGCGCCGGACCCTGCCGGAAAACCGGGATTTGCTGACAGCCTTGCTCGGGATGACGAAACAGGAACTCGATGATATCCGCTATAATCTCTGCGTGTCGGGTATTAGCTCATTGAAGAAAATGGAGATGGCACAGGCTTTGGTGCCGGCAATTGAAGCATTTTCTCAGCGGTGGTTTGTGACGATTGGCATTGAGCAGTATAATATTTTAACCAGTATAAGCCAAAATAACGGTTTGCAGACCAATTTGGCCGAAGATGATGTTCGCCTCGATTATATGCGCTGTCTAGGAATCCTCTTTAACGGAGCTGTAGAGGGGAAACAAGCCTGGTATATGCCGGATGAATTGCTGGCTATTTATTCAAAGCTTGATAATACGGCCAGTTATAAAAAAGCGGTCGCGCTTAATTCGGAAATTATGCGCCTGGTGGGGGGCTTGCTCTTCTATTATGGGTATATGAACTATGACCAGCTCTATGCAGCAGTCGGGAAATATCTGGAAGAAGAAGATAAAATTTCTTTTTCTGAATTTATGGGAGTTCTGGTCAATGGGGCCTGCTGGCAGGATAATGTGATCAATACGGAACATGGTATGCATTACTATACCGTTATGGATGTCAATAAAATAGAAGAAGAACAGCAAAAACGCAAGGATCTTGATTTTGCGCAGTTGCCATATGACGTTATTTATGAAGCCGGTGAGATCAATTACATAGAGGCTACCGATGAATATAAGGCGTTTGCTCAGTATCTGATGAAGACCTTTGATTTCCAAGTGCTTGAGGCCGCTGATATAGTCGGGGAAATCAATATTCTGATGCAAAATGGCGAGCCTACCGGAGCGATTATCGATTATATTGGCGAACTCGGCATGCTAAAGGATAAAAAAGCGGCTGAGGAACTGATGGGATATTTTGTGGAATTTAATAATACAGCACGGCAGTGGCTGCTTAAAGGCCATTCTCCGGCAGAACTCAGCACATCAGGGGCCAAGGACGTATCCTTTGTACCGAAGACGATGAAGAATAATGTGGTGAAATTTATTCCCCGCAGTGCCGCCATTGGACGCAATGATCCCTGTCCGTGTGGTAGTGGGAAAAAATATAAAAAATGCTGTCTGGATAAGGATCAGCAGCAGCAGTAAGAATAGGGAAGTAAATCGGGTTACAGAGGAGACGGAATGAAGCAGACATATTCGTATTATCAGCGGGTGCGTGAATTTATTATTATTCTATTGCCGATTTTTATCACCCAGCTGGCCCTTGTATCCACCGGTTTTTTTGATACCATTATGGCGGGACATGTAAGTGGGCAGGACCTGGCCGGAGTTGCTGTCGGGGTTAATTTATTTATGCCTGTATTTGGCAGTGTCCTGGGGGTTATTTCGGGCTTGATGCCGATCATCGCCCAGGATTACGGTGCTGGAAGAAGAACTGAAATCGCGCTAAGTGTTCGTCAGGGGATGTATTGGGCTTTTTTGGCCGGCATAGGGCTGACCGCCCTTGGTCTCTTGCTCGTTCCCTTTGTGATGGCAATGCTAAAACTCGAAGCCCGGGTACAATATGTGGCCAGCTATTATTTACTGATCATGGCCGCCGGACTTTGCCCGATTTTTGTCGCAGGAGTTCTGCGCAGCTTTATTGATGCGCTTGGTTACACGCGGTTGACAATGCTGATTACGATTTTGGCGGTGCCCGTAAATATTTTACTCAACTACTTGTTTATGTTTGGGCGGGGTGGCTTTCCGGCTTTAGGCGGTATCGGTGCCGGGGTCGGCACAGCCGTCACCTTCTATTTTGTTTTGGTTTTAAACATTTTGGCGGTGGTCTGTCTCCAGCCGTTTAAAACATATAAAATTTTTTCGGGAATTGCCCGTCCCGCTTGGCATATTTGGCGTAGCCAGTTAGCGGTGGGAATACCGATCGGTAGTGCGATGTTTTGTGAACAGAGTATTTTTGGTGCAGTGGGCATGTTTATGACAGTCTATGGGACTGGTGTTATTGCTGCGCATCAGGCCGCCATGAACTTTTCGACGATGGTCTATATGATTCCCCTGAGCATCAGCATGACACTGACTATTCTCGTTGGTTTTGAAATCGGTGCAGGACGATTTAAAGATGCTAAAGCTTATGGGCGGATGGGAATATTCTTATCGATGTGCTTTGGCCTGGGGATGGCGGCTATATTGATTTCCTTTCGTTCACAAATTGCAGCTTTATATACCGTCGATCCGGCGGTGGGACTGCTGCTGGAGCGATTCTTGATTTTTTCCGCCTGTTTGCATGCCGCAGATGGTGTGAGTGCCCCTATGCAGGGAACTCTGCGTGGCTGTAAGGATGTTCGGGTTACATTGCTGCTAGCAATACTTTCGTACTGGATTATTGGGTTGCCGGCGGGGTATATATTTGCTAATTATTTAGGATCAGGTCCGTTTGGCTATTGGATCGGTCTTGTCTTGGGAATCGGTGTCGGGGCTTTGTTTTTGGGCCTGCGCCTAAAACGTGTCCAGCAGCTGCTGCAGCCGGTGAAATCATAAGCGTGAAAGAATATTGGTTTCGGAAAATAAGCCCCCGTTGCTATATAATAGAAATGATTTTTATAACTAAATGGCAATTGTCTTTTTACAGCAAGCAATCTTCTTGCAGAAATTGACGATTGCTGTTTTTTATTTGTCAGGGGGAAAATAGGCGGGTTTTTGCAAAATTCTATAAATAAATCATAAAAACAGCAAAATGTTCTTGACAATAGAACGTGAAAGTAGTAACTTATTACATGTGAAATCAGGAACTTAATTGATTTCAGGAAAATAATGATATATTAGCAAAAAGCTGCATTGATAAATTTTACGAAGGCTGGCAGGCATGTCATGCTTTTTATTTACCAACGAAAGTGAATATATTCACTTTCGTTGGTAAATACGTATGCGCAGTGGAAAAAGGAGTAAATGATAATGGCAGATATAAATGGGATAAAAAGACCGCGGGTTATAATTGTGGGCGCCGGATTTGGCGGAATTCATGCAGCTAAGGCGCTGGCGGGAAAGGATGTCGATGTTACAGTTATTGATTGCAACAATTACCATTTATTTCAACCGCTGCTGTATCAGGTTTCGACAGCCGTTTTGGCAGAAAATGAGATCGCATACCCTGTGCGGGCATTTTTCCGTCAGAAAAAAAATATAGATTTTTTCCTCGGCCGGGTTACGGATTTTGATCCACAGAAAAAAAAGGTGATTACCGATGCCGGGGAAATTTCCTATGATTATCTGATCGTCGCTGCCGGAGCTACCACCAATTATTTTGGGATGGACTCCGTTGCCAAACATGCTTTTCCGATGAAAACCCTCAATGAATCGGTGGCAATCCGCAATCATATTTTAAATATATTTGAACAGGCATCCAAGGAGACGGACGCGCAAACGCGCCGTGAGTTGCTGACTTTTGTCTGTGTTGGCGGTGGCCCTACCGGAGTGGAGGAAGCGGGCGCTATTTCAGAATTAATCTATTCTGTTATGGCTAAAGAATATCATCATATGGATTTTTCTGAGGTGGATATAAAGCTTATTGAAGGCACGGACCGGATTTTGCCGATGATGCCAAAAAGTCTGCGTGATGAAGCGCTGCAGGTGCTCCGGGGTAAAAAAGTTGATGTTCGCCTCGAAACCCAGGTTATGGATTATGATGGGCAGGCGCTTGCTTTCAAAGGTGGCGAGGTTGTAAAAACGAGAACGGTTATCTGGGCCGCCGGAGTAAAGGCGGTGCCGGTTGTGGAAAAGCTTGGTGCACCGCTCGATCGTGCCGGCAGGGTTATCGTTCGCAAGACACTGCAGGTTCCGGGATGCTCCGATGTTTATGCAATCGGTGACAGCGCCTGCTTCCTCCAGGAGGATCGGCCGCTGGCGACGATTGCCCCGGTGGCAACCCAGCAGGCAGAGATATGTGTTAAAAATATTTTGCACTCCATTTCGGGGCAGGCCTTACAGTTTTTTTCCTATCATGATGTTGGCAGTATGGCAACCATTGGCTGCGGCGATGCCGTGATGTTCAGGGGAATTATAAAGAGCAAAGGATTTATTGCCTGGATGCTTTGGATGGTAGTTCATCTCATGCGTCTGGCGGGAACGAGAACGAATCTGCTGGTTATACTTAAATGGCTGTGGAATTTTCTGTCGGGTGATCGATTGGGACGGATTATTACGCAGCATTTGTAAAAGAAATGTGGGCAGCAGGTTTATTTTGCTAAAACGAGTCTTCGGACTCGTTTTTTATTTGGGCTAGATTGGCTTAAGCCTAAAGAACAGACTGTTTTTGTATGGCTTGAGTATATTAATACACTACTATATAATGAAACTATCATTGACGAGAGGTGATGGGAAATGAAGAGAATTCTACTGATCGTAATTTGTGTGATTTTTTGGAACAGTGCCGCGGAAGCGGCAGTAGATGCTTGTCAGGAATATAATACTGCAAGAAAAGAATTTGTCAGTGCCTGGATGTCGCTGGCAACCTATAACGATCGTATCGGACGTCTGGCAAGAACAGAATTGAGCGATTTGGGATGGGATATTGAAAATTTTAACAATGATTGTAGTGACGTTGAGGCAAAATTCATTGTAGCTGAAAATAAAAACGATCAGACGGATCCCAAGATGTATATGCTGGCTGTTACCGGGACAGAAACAAAAAGGGATGCTGATCTTGATTTGCGAATGAATAAGGTATTTTTTGGTGGGAGTACACCGGTGGAATTTGTGGCACAGGCACAGCGGACCGACCTGCAAGCTTCTGATCCGATGGTTCATCGCGGCTTTAATACATATACGCAGGCGGCATTTTTTTCGAGAGACCGTCAAGGGAAAAGTATTGGGGAAGAATGGGCAGATCAGCTGAAGGCCGATTCAGAGAAAAAACTCTATTTGACCGGGCACAGTCTGGGCGGAGCTGTGGCAACGTTGGCTGCGGCACGTTTGATGGCTATGGGCGTAAACCCGGCCCAGCTGGAAGTCATTTCTTTTGGGGCGCCAGCTGTTGGCAATGAGGCGTTTGGCCGAGAAGTGGGTAGCAAGATCAATCTTGACCGCGTGGTGATTGAAGGAGACCCTGTGAAAAGTGCACTGCAGGTACTACGGCCTGATTACACACAGTTTGGAGCAGCAACTGTGTGGAAGAAGAATCGCAATTCCAGTAAATTTAAGCATGAAATGGTGGTTTATGTCGATGCGGCTTTGCGCAATTATTATGATGCGCGGGAAAGGGCAGCGCATGCCGGACTTTTACCGGTTGAAAATATACCGGCAGCGTCGCAGAGCATGCCGGTATATATAGCACCCTTTGTGTTTCATGTCGATGAGTCACTTGCTGGAGATGTTCCCTATATGAAGCAGTCGCTGCAGGATGTTTTGCGGCGGCGATTGCCCGGCTGCGTTTTTGGCGACGGGGAGCGCCTAAGCCTGCGTGAGGAGCAGGAAAAAGCGCGGGCCGCTGGTTGCCAGGCTTTGGTTTTGCAGGAGTTTTCTGCTGGGAAGATGCGGCAGGAAAAAAATATGTATGAAATGACGATGCAGGAGGATATCTGTGATCTGTCAGGGCAGGCGTTTGGTAGCCTGATGACCGTGACAAATACCAGGGATTTTACACCGATTGAGGCATTGCTGCACAATGTAACAGTGCTTAAGGCTGAGCGGGAACGTGTTTTGAACGATATAAAATGAGGATGATGGGAGCTGAGAAAAATGAAACGGATTGATAAAATCTATGAATATATCAAGATGAAATCCCAGGAGTACACACGGGCCCAACTCAAGGGAAGAGTGGGCATTGAGGCACAGGAAATAGCGGAAAGTCTTGGGATTTTACGTAATAATGTCAGCATGGAACTCAATGCTTTGCATCGCCAGGACAAAATTGTGAAAATTTTAGGCCGTCCAGTGCTGTATTTTGATAAAGGTGTGCTTGAGGTATTGCTGGGGATGGAATTAGGGCTGGGACCGTGTGAGTTTACCGACCTCGAAGAATGCGCGGCAGAAAATGAAAATATGGCCGCAGGCCCTTTTTCACGGCTCATCGGAGCGGATCGCAGTTTGAAAAAGCAGGTCGAACAGGCCAAGGCGGCGATTTTATATCCACCGGACGGCCTTCATACGTTGATTGTCGGACAGACCGGTGTCGGCAAAACATTGTTTGCCCATATCATGTTTGAATACGGGAAGGAAATGAAGCGCTTTGCTGCCGATGCACCATTTATCACTTTTAACTGCGCAGATTATTACAACAATCCGCAGCTGCTGCTGTCCCATATTTTCGGACATATCAAGGGGGCCTTTACTGGAGCCGATACGTCTAAGGCTGGTCTGGTAGAAGCGGCTGATAATGGAGTGCTTTTTCTCGATGAAATCCATCGGCTTCCGCCGGAAGGGCAGGAAATGATCTTTTACTTTATGGATACCGGGACTTTTAATCGCCTTGGCGAAACGACGCGTGAGCGAAAGGCCAAGGTGCTGCTGCTCAGTGCGACTACCGAAGATCCCAACTCGGCCCTGACGAAAACCTTTGTTCGCCGAATTCCCAATATCATCACCATTCGCCCGCTGCAGGAACGGTCGCTCAGCGAAAAAATTGACATTATCAAGCTGCTGCTCACAGATGAGGTGCAGCGTATCAACAAACCGGTACGGATATCTGTTGAATCGATAAAGGCCCTGATCGGCAGCATTGGTACCGGTAATGTAGGGCAACTGAAATCAAATATCAAGCTGCTCTGTGCCAAGGCTTTCTTAAATGGCATCGATAACCCCCATTATATCGAAATAGATTTTAAAATGCTGCCGCCGGCAATAAAGGACGGATTGCTGATACTCAGTGCCAATCGCAAGGAGCTGGCAGAATTGAGCCAGTATATAAATGAACCACTAATGGTCATGCCACCAGGGGAAAAGGTTGTAAGCATCGTGCCGGAAACAGAGAAGGAACCGTTTGATCTCTATCAGGTGGTTGAAGATAAAGTGGAACTTTTAAAGGGCGAGGGCATTAGTGCTGAACTGATCAAGCAGATTGTGGCGACGGATGTCAACGTCTATATAAAATCTTTTTACAACAAACAGGACATTCATATGTCGACGCGGGAACGCCTCCTGCGGATTGTGGATAAGTCATTGGTTGATTTTACGGAGGAAGTCGGCCTGCTGGTGCAAAAACGAATGAACCGAAGTTATAAGGATCGTTTTATCTATGCGTTCAGCCTCCATTTAAGTGCTTTTCTCAAACGCGTCAAGGCGGGTGAAGAACTGTCCTATAAGGAAATTGAAGGAACGACACCGCATAACTCGCTGGCTTTTCGGGTCGCACTTGAGATAAAAGAAAAAATCGAATCGCATTACCATATCAAGGTGCCACCGGCCGAAATTGAGTACTTTGCTCTGCTGCTTGAATCCGTTGAAGAAGAGGAGACGGAGGAAAAGGTCATCATTATGGTGGCGACTCATGGTCGCAGCACAGCATCCTCGATGGTGGAAGTAGCGCAAAAGTTGTTCAATACCAACGATCCTAATTTGATTGCCATTGATATGCCGCTTGAGGTTAAACCTCAGGAAACCCTGGAAAAAATGGTGGCCAGATTGAGGGAGATGAATTATCAAAAAGGTGTATTGATGCTGGCTGATATGGGATCGCTCTGTAATCTGGGATCAATGATTATGGAGCGGCTTAAGATCCAGGTAAAGACGATTGATATGGTATCGACGCCACTAATTCTTGAGGCGATGCGTAAAGCTGATATTGCCGGGACAGATCTTGACAGCATATACGATTCATTGCTTGATTTTAAAGGTTATGAAGCGGTGGAGCTCAATTCAGGCAAGAGTCTGGCTGATGGACGCGAGGTAATCGTTACGATCTGCACGTCGGGCGAAGGTGCTGCGGTTAAGCTCAAAAGCCTGGTGGAAGATATGCTCAAGCATATAACGGATCGCCCGATTGAAGTTGTGCCGGTCGGGGTCAAACACCTCGGGCATGTTATTCGCGAACTGGGTGCGACCAATAAGATTGTGGCGGCTGTTGGCATGGTAAAGCCGGATTATGACGTGCCCTTTATTCCGCTGGAAAAGATTATTGAAGGCGAAGGGGAAAAGGTGCTGCGCAATCTGTTGCAGTCAGGCAGTGTTAAGCTGGTGGAGCGCGAAAAGAAGAATGTTGTGGTGCAAAAACTTTGCGAGGAAAGTCTGCAAAAGTTCCTGACCTATTTGAATCCGTTAAAGGTTATGGGTGTATTGCTTGACTTTTCCAGTGTATTGGAAAGGTCATTGGGAAAAAAATTCAGTAACCCGATAAAGATCCGGCTGATCGTTCACTGCGGCTGTGCCCTGGAACGAATGGTGATTGGCAATAGCCTTGTGTATCAGGGAGATAGTAGCCAGGTTGATCAACAAAAATTGCAGCAGCTTAAACGTGCGGCCGAAATTTTTGAAAAAAGCTTGAAAATAAAGCTCACTGAGGATGAAATGTATTATATGTCGGAACTGATCTGATATATAAAATACACTGCTGAAGACAATTTGTCACAGCAGTGTATTTTTTTGAACTCTTAGTGTCTTAAGCGTATTCTTTAAAGATCAAAGAGTATTGTTTATGATGATGAGAGTATTAAAAAAAAAGAAAATCCTTCTGCTTGCTATGAAAACAGGGGCTTTCGTTTTGATACACAAAGTTGGCACGCAATTTGCATATAGATATTGGTGAAAAGAAAAGGTGTTTATCCCTACAGAGAGATTTAGAGGTAAGATATTCATCATAAAGACAAAGGAAGGAGCTAATATTTATGTTGGCTATTTTAGTGGGAACGCATGGCAGCTTTGCCACAGAACTGGTTAAGACCTGTGAAATGATCTGTGGAGCAACGGCAAACGTTAAGGCGATTACGCTTGTCCCGGGGGAAGGTCCGGATGACGTTGTGGCAAAATACGAAGCGGCTATTGCCGAAATGGATACGGAAAACGGCGTGATATTTCTCAATGATCTGTTCGGCGGCAGTCCTTATAACGCAGCCTGTCGGCTGGCAATTGGCAATGAGAACTACGGGATTGTCACTGGGGTCAATCTGCCGATGCTGATTGAAACGATCGGGCTGCAGCTTACGGCCGGTGATATGGGAATTAAGGAAATTATCGAGAAGGCAGTAGCTGCCGGTCAAGGCGGCGTGCAGACCTTTCACGCTAGTGAAATCGAAGTTGATGAGGAGGATGATTTATAATGAAAATCGTATTGGCAAGAATTGATGACCGCTTGATTCATGGGCAGGTAGCGACTGTATGGGCGAAGGTGACAGGCTGTGAGCGCATTATCGTTTGTGATGATGAAGTGGCCAATGATGCGATTCGTTCGACATTGCTCAAACAGGTAGCTCCTCCGGGAATAAAATCCAGTGTGGTCGATATTGAAAAAGCAGTCCGCGTTTACAGCAATCCGAAATATGAAGATACAAAATGCCTGTTGCTGTTCACCAATCCGACCAGTGTATTGAAAATGGTAGAGGCCGGCGTGGAACTCAAAAGCATTAACATCGGCGGCATGAGCTTCAAGGAAGGCAAACGACAAATTACCGGAGCTGTTTCGGTGGATGATACCGATGCAGAAGCTTTCAAAAAGCTCAATGAAAAGGGCATTGAACTGGAAATCCGCAAAGTAGATACGGATAAAAAAGTTATGCTGATGGATGTCTTAAAATAAGGGTGTCAAACTTAGGTTTTAAAATATATATCATAAGTGGAGGGAAAGATAATGGAAATTAGTACTATGCAAATCATCGCCATCTTCATTGTAGCCTGTGTAGCTGGTATGGGAAGTGTTCTGGACGAATTTCAGATGCACAGACCGCTTATCGCATGCACACTGACAGGCCTCGTTTTAGGCGACATGACAACAGGCATCATCATTGGTGGTACATTAGAAATGATCGCTTTGGGCTGGATGAACATCGGTGCCGCTATGGCTCCGGATGCTGCCCTGGCTTCTGTCATTTCGACGATTCTGGTTATTGCCGGTCATCAGAGCATTGGGGCTGGTATCGCAATTGCCATGCCGCTGGCTGCTGCCGGACAGGTTCTGACAATTCTCTGCCGTACACTCACGGTATTTTTCCAGCACAAAGCGGATGGCTATGCAGAAGAAGGCAATCTCCGCGGTATTGATTTATGCCACCTCGGCGCACTTTGCATGCAGGCGCTGCGTGTAGCTGTACCGGCAACACTTGTTGCCATGTATATTGGAACTGGTGCTGTTCAAGCTATGCTCAATGCAATTCCACCAGTTGTCACTGGCGGCCTGCAGGTAGCCGGCGGATTTATCGTTGTTGTCGGGTATGCGATGGTCATTAACATGATGGGGGCCAATTATCTGATGCCGTTCTTCTTCCTGGGCTTCGTATTCGCAGCGTTCACCAACTTCAACCTCGTTGCCTTTGGTGTGATTGGGCTCGTGTGCGCAATTGTGTACATTCAGCTGAATCCGAAATACAATGCCAATAATAACCAGGTTGCAGCTGCTGGTGCTTCGGCCAGCGATGCTGATGACGATTTGGATGACTGAGAATAAGAAGAATAAAAGGAGGAAGATTCATCATGAAACAGCTTACAAAAAGTGATTTTTTCTGGACATTTGTCCGTTCTAACTTTTTACAGGGTTCCTGGAATATGGAAAGAATGCAGGCTTTAGGGTATTGCTTCGGCATGGTGCCAATTCTTAAACGCCTGTACCAGGGGGAAGATCTTAAGCAGGCAATTAAACGCCATCTGGAGTTTTATAATACCCAGCCGTTTGTTACAGCTCCGATCATCGGAATTACGGCTGCTCTTGAAGAACAGAGAGCTAACGGCAAAGATATTCCGGAAGGGGCAATCAATGGTATCAAGGTTGGTATGATGGGGCCGCTCGCTGGCGTCGGCGATCCGATTTTCTGGGGCACACTTCGCCCGATTACAGCTGCTCTTGGCGCATCTATTGCGCTGACTGGCAGCATCGGTGGGCCGTTGTTGTTCTTCATCCTGTTCAATGCCGTCCGTCTTGGCATTCGCTGGTATGGTATCAAATACGGTTATGAAAAAGGAACCGATGTTGTTGAGGATGTGGCTGGCAATAAGCTGCAGAAACTCACCGAAGGCGCTTCTATTCTCGGGCTCTTTGTCATGGGCGCGTTGGTAAACAAGTGGACATCGGTCAATATTCCGCTGGTTGTCTCGCAGATTACGATGCAGGATGGCAAAGTAGTCACGACAACGGTACAGGGAATTCTCGATCAGTTGATGCCGGGGTTGGTGCCTTTGATTCTGACTTTCATCTGCATGCGCCTGATGAAGAAAAAAGTCAATGCAATTTGGATTATCTTCGGTTTGTTTGCCGTCGGTATCCTTGGCTTTGGCATGGGTTTCTTAAAATAATAATAAGGCAAAGGCGGCCGCTGCCAGCGGCCGCCTTTTTTTCAGAAAAATTTGCAAAGAATACGCCAAGGGACTTTACTTTTTAGCGTAAATTATTTACAATGAAAAAAGAGTCACAACGGCTTATTTTAATTTAAAATAAGTAACTATAAGTAAAAATAAAATTAATGCTGCTTATATTTAAGTTAAAAAAGCTGCATAATTTAATAATTACTTAATTTTGTATTATGACCATGCAGTTGATGAAAAATAAAGGGGATTGAAATTATGTTGAAATGTATTGGTGTTATGACCAGCGGCGGCGACAGCCCAGGAATGAATGCAGCGGCTCGGGCAGTTGTGAGAACCGCCTTGTTTGAAGGGGTAGAAGTATGGGGAATCAACAATGGCTATAAGGGAATGATTGAAGATGATATGCGCCAGCTCGAGTCGCGTGATGTCGGCGATATCATTCAGCGGGGCGGAACTTTTTTGGGAACGGCCCGCAGCCCAGAGTTTAAAACAGAAGAGGGACGCAAAGTTGCTTATGAAAACTTGCGCCGGCATGGAATTGAAGGGGTAGTTGTTATCGGCGGAGACGGCAGCCTTACGGGTGGAGCCTTGCTCAGTAAGCTGGGAATTCCTATTGTTGGTTTGCCAGGAACGATTGATAATGACGTTTGGGGGACTGATTATACAATCGGGGCTGATACGGCCGCCAATACTATTGTTGATGCTATTAATAAATTACGCGATACGGCTTCTGCCCATCGGCGGATTATCATTATTGAGGTAATGGGCAGAAAATCGGGCTGGCTGGCAATGACTGCCGGTATCGCTGGCGGGGCGGAATATGTTCTTGTGCCGGAAGTTAAATACGATGTTGATGAAATGTGCCAGGAATTGAAAGAGTCGTATGATCAGGGAAAACGTTACAGTATCGTTGTTGTCGCTGAGGGTGCTGGCAGTGCAATTGAAATCGGCAAGCATGTTGCGGAAAAGACTGGGATTGATACCCGCGTATCTGTGCTCGGACATATTCAACGCGGGGGTTCACCGACGGTTGAAGATCGCATTAAGGCGAGTATGCTGGGGGAAAAAGCGGCACTGGCTTTAATTTCCGGGATTTCAAATGTTGTTTTTGGTTTTGATGCTGGCAAGGTGGTAAGCATTGATCTTGCCGATGCCGTTACAAATCAAAAAACGCTTGATCCAGAACTTATTCGACTGGCCAGGGTTTTGGCCTGATCTAATAAGAAAAGAAAAGAAAAGAAAAGAAAAGAAAACTGCCGCCGGCTATATGCAGCCGGCGGCAGTTTTTCTTTTTACAGGACGGATCCGGGATATTTTAGGGTGGCGAAGTAATCCTCGATGGTTTCTGCCCGACGGATCAATTCGACGCTGCCGTCTTCTTTTAGCAGCAATTCAGCACTGCGCAGTTTCCCATTATAGTTAAAACCCATGGAATGCCCGTGTGCCCCGGCATCGTGCAAAATGATGCGGTCGCCGATATCGATTTTCGGCAGCAGGCGGTCAATGGCAAATTTATCGTTGTTTTCGCAAAGTGAACCGGTGATGTCATATTTATGATCACAGACGGCTGTTTCCTTGCCGACCACTGTGATGTGGTGATACGATCCGTAAAGTGCCGGGCGCATCAGATTGGCCATGCAGGAATCGAGACCAATGTAATCCTTGTACGTGTGCTTTTCGTGCAGGGCTGTGGAAACGAGATAGCCGTAAGGCCCGGTGATGGAACGGCCGAGTTCCAGGGCAATCGCCAGGTTTCCGAGTCCGGCTGGCTCAATAATCTCCTGGTAGGCCCGGTGAATTCCTTCACCGACGTATTCGAGGTTGACTTCTTCTTCTTCCGGGCGGTAGGGAATACCAACGCCGCCCCCAAGATTGACAAATTCAAGGGAAATGCCAAGGCGTTCCTTTATTTCCACAGCCAGGTTGAACATCAGCTTAGCCGTGGCGATAAAAGCGTCAGCCTGCAGTTCATTAGAGATAACCATTGTGTGTAGTCCGAAACGCTTTACACCTTTTTGCTGGGCGATTTTATAAGCGTCAAACAGCTGCTCGCGGGTAAGTCCATATTTTGCTTCCTCCGGTTTGCCGATGATGTCATTACCTTCAATCAGCGCACCCGGATTATAGCGGAACGATAAAATAGAAGGGAATCCGGCGTGTTTTTCCAGGTATTCGATATGCGTGATATCATCAAGGTTGATGACAGCGCCGAGTTCGACGGCCTTTTGAAATTCGTCGGCTGGGGTGTCATTTGAGGTCAGCATAATTTCTTCCCCTTTGATGCCCGAGGCATCGGCCAGCAGCAGTTCAGGCAAAGAACTGCAGTCGGCACCGGCACCTTCTTCATGCAGAACCTGCAGCAGCCGCGGATTTGGGGCTGCCTTTACGGCATAATGCTCGCGAAAAGACGGCGCCCAGGAAAATGCCTTGAAAAGCCGGCGCATATTGGCCCGGATTGCTTTTTCATCATAGATATGAAATGGGGTGGGATAGTCCTTGATAATTTCTTCTAAGTGTTCTTTGCTGATCGGGAAAATTTTTTCACTCATAATATAAACCTCCAATTGATTTTACATATTACAAAAGAAATATATTCAAACAAAAAGCGATTTGCCAGAAAGCTCCTGCAAATCGCCGTGTATTAATAGCGTTAGGATAGCCCTCCATACATTTGTATGACAGTCGAGTACTTATTCAGCCCACGACCAACAATTTCTCCTGCCGGAAAAATCATTTCGGCGACGCTCCCTTTCCTCTTATGTCAAGGCCTTGCCGGCTCGATAAGGGTACTGTTGAGAAATCGCTCCTCTACCTGTAAATATGTAAGTTTTAATATATAAATTATAACAAGGCAGCAGATTCTTGTCAATTGAAAATTATAATCAATACCAATTAGGTGAATAAAAACATCATGGCGCAACGAGGTCATATAAACTTTGAAAAGGAAAAATATTTTGCGGCTAGGGGCAAATTTTGCGAAAAAGGTAAATGAGGGTGGATTTTATGGTAAAATAGCAATATAAATACTTGTGCTTATACGGAAAGCGGGGGAACAGCGTGATATGTAGGCTTTTGCCTTCGGTTAAAGGGCTGTATCGAAACTTATTGCTGTTGCTGCTTGCCTTGCGTCATCCTCTATTGCCAGGGCATATCAAGATGTTGCTGGCGGCAGCCGTACTATATCTGATCAGTCCGCTTGACCTTATCCCGGATACGTTGCCGGTTGTGGGGCTGCTTGATGATGCCGCGATTTTTCCGGCGATGGTATGGGGAATCACCTGCCTTTTGCCGGCAGCCGTGCGCCGTGACAGTGAGCATAGGATCAAACAGATGGATGCGAAACTGCCCTATATACTGGCTTTTGCAGCGACCTTGTTCTTTTTGTGGGTGGCAATCGTCGTGTGGGGGATATACTCGCTTATTTTTAAATAGTGACAACGGAACTTTTAACGAGGTGTAAATATTGAGATTATATATTGCCGAAAAGCCTAGCTTGGGAGCTGAGATCGCCAAGTGTCTTACCGGGCCGCTTGTCAGACATGACGGGTATCTGGAAACAAAAGATGCCTTGGTAACCTGGGGGTTTGGGCATATACTGCGCCAGGCAGAACCGGATGAATATGATGCAAAATACAAGCTGTGGCGGGTGGAGGATTTGCCGATCATTCCACAGCAGTGGAAACTGCTCGTTGACAAATCCTGTGCCAAGCAATTCTCCATAGTCAAAGGACTGATTGAAAAGTCCGATGAAATCGTTCATGCCGGTGACCCGGACAGGGAAGGACAACTTTTGATTGATGAGGTCCTCGATTATCTGGAAAACAAAAAACCGGTCAAACGGATATTGCTCAATGCATTGGATGAAAAGAGCATACAGAAAGCGAATGCATCCTTGCGAGATAATAAAGATTTTTACAATTTAAAACAATCAGCATTGGCCCGGGCCCGGGCCGACTGGCTGATCGGAATGAACTTATCACGGGCGTATACTCTGGCGGCAAGACGTGCCGGACATAGAATTGTATTGCCGATCGGACGGGTGAAGACGCCAACACTGGCACTGGTTGTACGGCGCGAACGCGAACTTGAAAATTTTGTGCCGATAGATTATTTTACGATTAAAGCGGAATTTGAACATAAAAATGGAACTTTTTGGGCAAATTGGAAACCAAGTGAAGAGCAGACAGGTCTTGATGCTGAAGGGCGCCTGCTTGATGAACAGGCCGCCGCAGCCCTTTTGGCACGGTTCACAGATGCAGCGGAACCAGGTATTATTACGAGCTATCAAAAAGTGCAGAAAAAAGAAGCCCAGCGCCTGCCGTTTTCTTTATCGGCCCTGCAGGTGTTGGCGGGGAAACGCTTTGGCTATGAGCCGCAGCTCGTTCTTGATACGGCTCAGAAACTCTACGAAAAAAAACTAACAACCTATCCTCGTTCTGACTGCGATTATTTGCCGTTGAACCAGTTTAGTGATGCCAAGATCATTTTAGGAAATCTGGCGCAGAGCGGGGATGCTTTACTGGCTCCATGGGCCGCAGCCGCGGATCCTGGTATAAAGAGCCGTTGCTGGAATGATAAGAAAATTTCTGCCCATCATGCAATTATTCCCACACAGGTAAAAACAAACCCGGCTACCCTTGGCGAGACAGAACGAAATATTTATTTTTTGATTTCACAGGCCTATATAGCCCAGTTTTATCCATTGCATGTGTATGACCAGACGAAGCTTGAAGTCACCTATGAGGAGGAACTCTTCACTGCCAGTGGGCGTGTGGTAAAGGAGGCGGGCTGGAAAAGCCTTTATTCGGCTGATTCAGACAAAGAAGAGGATAAAGAGGACAAAGAAGCGGATTCTTTGCCGGCGATGAAGAAGCAGGATACTGCTTCTTATCGGGACGGGCGGATAGACCGCCGGGTGACAAAACCCCCGCTGCGTTTCACGGCGGCGACTCTTCTGGCAGGAATGAAAGAAATTCATAAGTATGTCAAAGATGAAGAGTCTAAAAAGAAGCTCAAGGATGTATATGGAATTGGTACAGAGGCCACACGGGCAACGATCATCGATGATTTGATTAAAAGGAAATTTTTGCAGGCCGAAGGGAAAAAGAAATATCTTGTTCCGACCGATGCCGCCTATCTGCTGGTTGATGCCCTGCCGGATGAGATGACATATCCGGATTCGACGGCGATCTGGGAGGATCATCTGCATTCGATGGCTGAAGGGGATGGCGATCTGACGACATTTTTACAGGGACAGATCGAATTTACGAAACGGCTTTGTGCCCAGGCTCTGGATGCGGCCCTGCCCGTGCAGGGGGAGCACCCCTGCCCACGCTGTCAGCAGGGGACAATGCTTAAACGACATGGGAAAAATGGCGACTTTTGGGGTTGTTCCAATTATCCGCGCTGCCGGATGAGCTGTGACGACAAGTCCGGAGTGCCCGATTTTTCAAGTGCTAAGGGATCAGCCAATAGGACGAATGGCGGTTCGAACCGTTTTGCTGGTGAGAATATGGCAGATGTAAACCGTGAATTTGCTCCCTTGCTGTCGGCCCGGGAATTGATTGCCCGGATGGATCGGCAGGAAAAAGTGCCAAGGGTGAAGAATTCTCCCCACCCGGCCCCGTCAACAGCGGTTCTTTGCCCACGCTGCCGTGAGGGTCGATTACGAAGGATAAACGGGAAAAATGGTGCTTTTTGGGGTTGTACCAATTATCCGCATTGCACAGCGACCTATGACGATATAAAAGGAAAACCCAATATTTGATATAGAAGGAGATCAATATGAGCGAAAAATTTTTAAAGCTTGGTCTGAGTGAAGCCTTGGCAGAGGCTGTCGAAAAAATGGGATTCACGGAGCCGATGCCGATTCAGGAGCAGGCAATACCGCAGGCTCTGACTGGAGCAAATATTGTTGGACAATCTGCTACGGGA
Source organism: Selenomonadaceae bacterium (assembly GCA_051653465.1). Taxonomy (GTDB): domain Bacteria; phylum Bacillota; class Negativicutes; order Selenomonadales; family Selenomonadaceae. Next base: position 45,797 of record JBOFWE010000154.1, read on the forward strand.
AGCGGGAAAACACTGGCTTATCTTTTGCCGGCACTGGCACAAATCCAACCGGAGTCCCCGGCTTTGCAGGCTCTGGTTCTGGCCCCAACATATGAGCTGGCAATGCAGATCAGCCAGCAACTGCAGCAGGTCATCCAAAATAGCGGGCTGCCAATCCGGAGTATGGCCTTGATTGGGGGAGCTAATATAGCCCGTCAGATAGATAATCTCAAAAAGAAACCACAGATTGTCGTTGGTTCGGCTGGCCGGATTTTAGAATTGCAAAAAAAAGGAAAACTTAAGCTGCAACAGGTGAAGGTGCTGGTCCTCGATGAATTTGACCGATTGCTTGATGACCAAAACCAGGAGTCGGTGGCGAAAGTACAGTCATGTCTTGATAAACAATGCCAGTATTTGCTGTTTTCCGCAACTGCATCAGGTAAGGCCCTTGATCGGGCGCAGTTTTTGGCAGAGCCCAAGATTATTAAAATCAATGAGCGGACGGCGCTGCAGCCACAGTTGGAAAATTACTACTTTATTGTTGAGTTCCGTGATAAAATAGATGTATTGCGCAAGTTGACCAAGACACTGGCTGTTAAGCGGGGTCTGGTTTTTGTCAATAAAGTCTATGATGTTGAAAAAACCATAGAAAAGCTTGCTCACCAGGGAATTGCTGCCGCTTCGCTTATTGGCAGTGATGATAAAATGGCGCGTAAAAATGCCGTGGCTGATTTTGCCAAAGGCAAGGTGACGTTGCTGCTGGCAACTGACCTTGCGGCTCGGGGACTCGATATCCCGGGCGTAGATTATGTGTTCAATCTCGACTTGCCAGAAAATGACAAGGTTTACCTGCATCGCGTCGGGCGTACCGGTCGGGCCGGAGCCAAGGGGACGGCTATATCACTGGTGGATTCCAAGGAGATTATGAAGCTTGTGACGATCGGCAAGAAACTGTCGGTAAATTTTCAGGCCAAAAAGCTGCTGCATGGCAAGGTAGAAGATTTTATCGTGCGGCCGCAGCATAAGAGTATTGTAAGAAAAGATATCAGGAGGTGAACACCTTTGGCTGCCGGAAAAAGCAGCTAAGGTAGTTATTGGATCTATTGACAGCTATATTTGAGTTGACTGTTGTGTTGTTTCTTGTTTTTCTAAATGGTTTTTTTGTGGCGGCTGAATTCGCTATTGTCAAAATCCGGGCGTCACGGCTCGAGACATTGATTCAGGAAGGGAATAAGCGTGCAAAGTATGCAAAAGTACTGACCGATCACCTGGATGCCTCGCTTTCGGTTACACAGCTTGGCATTACCTTGGCGTCACTCGGCCTTGGCTGGCTCGGCGAACCCGTGGTTGCTTATTTACTGCATCCTTTGATTGAAAGTCTTGGCTTGTCGGCCGAAGTAGGCCACTCTATAGCCTTTATTTTGGCGTTTTCATTTATTACGGCACTGCATATTGTTTTAGGTGAATTGACGCCGAAATCATTGGCGATTCAAAAAGTCGAAAAAGTGGTTTTAGGAATTGCATTGCCGATGCTGGTTTTTCAGCGGATTATGTATCCGGCTGTCTGGGTACTCAATCATGTTGCCAATTGGGTATTACGGCAAATTGGGGTCGAAGTGGCAACGGAGGAAGATGCGGCCCATACGGAGGCTGAAATTCGCATATTGATGGAAGAAAGTCATAAGCAGGGATATATTGACAAGACGGAATTGACCTTTGTCGACAATGTGTTTGATTTTTCTGATCGCCATGTTCGGGAAATCATGATTCCCCGAACCGATATGGTCTGTCTGTACCTTGAGGATTCATTTGAGGAAAATGTTGATAAAGCTCTGCAGGAACATCTTACCCGTTATCCAATGTGCATTGAGGATAAGGATAATATTATTGGGTTTTTGCATATCAAGGACTTGCTGCGCTCGCTTTATGCTGGCAAGAAACCGGATCTGCGCACGCTTGTGCGCCAGGCTCCGGTTGTGCCGGAGACAATGCCCATCAGCAATTTGCTTAAATTGCTGCAAATGCGGCGTTCTCAGCTGGCCATTGTTGTTGATGAATATGGTGGCACTGCTGGTATGGTCACAATTGAGGATATCATTGAAGAGATTGTCGGCGAAATACAAGATGAGTTTGACGAAGAACGTCCCGTGGTCGAAAAACGCGGGGAGACTACGTATTCTGTTGATGCCAAACTATTGCTCGGGGAAGTCAATGATATTTTGGAAATGAATTTTGATATCGAGAATGTTGATACCATTGGCGGCTGGCTATATGCCCAGGTTGAATCGCCGCCGCGTATCGGGCAGAAGGCGACGTTCAGCGGGGATGAGTTTTTTGTTGAAGAGGTGGATAATGTCCGCATAACTCGGGTGTTGGTGAAACTAAATCATCAGCTCGAAAAAGAGCATGAAGAAATAACGCCGCACCTGTAAACAGGTGTGGCAGAAACAATAAAATAGAGGCTGTTTAGCAAAAAAAGACCGGCGTAAATATTGCGTCGGTCTTTTTTGTTAAACAGTCGCTTATGAATTTTTTATCTGTCCATAAATTGTAATAATGGAAATAAAAGAAAGTAAGCAAGGGGAAAAAGCCCAGTTTATATGAGGATTAGCATTGAATTGTCACATAAAACCGTAAAATCCATTTATTTATTAATAAATTTTACTTATGATTAATTTTATAAATCATTAAAAAAAGTTATAAAAATACTGTACGGAACTGGAAATTTGATGTATAATGAGCATAAATAATAAAGACTAATATAAATACAAAAAATAAATGACAAAGCAGAGAATAAATCACAAAATCGAACAGGCTGCGTGGTTTTTACAAGGGGACCCGGCACGAGCGAAATTATAATGGGATAAAGTTATAAGCAGATACCTGTATTCAATATACAAGTATACAATATACATATATAACTCCTGGGCTGACAGAAAGATCTATTGGGGACAGTGGCACGGGTGAAAAGTGGGGAGAAAACAATGAAGTCATATCAGAAACAGGAACTGAATGAGATCATACAGATTAATGCTGATGTCTGCAAAGGCTGCGATTCTTGTAAATCGTTTTGTCCGGTACATGCAATCGAAGGTGCTTATGGAGCCACACATCATATTGATTCGACAAAGTGCCTGCAGTGCGGACAATGTCTGGTAAATTGTCCGTTTGGGGCAATTGAGGATACGGTGGATATGGTCGATCCTGTTCTGAAGAAATTAGAAGATCCTTCCATCACGGTGGTTGCTACCGTTGCCCCAGCTGTCAGGGTGGCTCTGGGGGAAGAGTTTGGCATGGAGCCGGGGACCCTGGTTACGCATAAGATGTATGGTGCATTAAAAAAAGCGGGTTTTAAAGTAATGGATATCAATTTTGCTGCCGACAACACAATTATGGAGGAAGGCATGGAGCTGATTGGCAAGATTCAGCAGCATGTCCTGGGCATGGAAGGCGAGCATAAACTGGGACCATTGCCGCAATTTACATCCTGTTGTCCGGCCTGGGTTCGCTATGTAGAACTGTATCATCCGAATTTGCGCCAACATCTGTCCTCGGCAAAATCACCGCAGGGAATGGCTGGTCCCGTTGCTAAAATTTATGGGGCAACAGAGATATGGCATACAGCGCCGGAAAAAATTTATACGGTAGGAATTTACCCCTGCACGGCGAAGAAGCTGGAGGCTTCACGACCGGAGTTTACAGCTGCGGCTGATTATTGGCGCGAACGAGGCCATAACGCTGTTTACCAAGATACGGATGTAGTTTTAACAACCAGAGATTTGGCCAGACTGCTCAAAAAGAAAAAAATTGATCTGAAAAAAGTTGATGAGGCGGAGGAAAAGGATAATCCTCTGGCACAGTACAGCGGGGCTGGAACCATATTTGGCAATACCGGTGGTGTTATGGAAGCGGCTTTGCGGACAGCGTATTTTGTCGTAACCGGGGAAGAGATGAAACCGCTTAACTTCCAGCCGGTTCGCGGACTGGAAGCCGTGAAAAAAGCGGAGGTTCCATTGAAAATCAAGGGGTCGACACGTGAAATTACTTTAAAGGTGGCAGTTGTCCACGGAACGGCAAATATTGAGCCGCTGCTGCAGCAAATAGAAAATGGCAATTCGCCCTATCATTTTATTGAAGTGATGAATTGTCCAGGTGGCTGTGTCAACGGGGGCGGTCAACCGATTCATCCGATGGAAACAACATCTTGGCTTGATAAAGCAAAGGCCATGCTGCCATGGACGTAAGGAGGGATTTTGATGCAATACAATTATGTTGAAAAGGCTGTGCAGGTGTCACGTCGGGAATTTATCTGTTTAGCCGGGATTACGACAGCTGTCTTATGGACGGGTGCTTATGCCCTTACGGATGTGGTAAAGGATCGAAATAAATATGTGAAAATGCGTATGGCGGGTCTTTATAAAGATGATGAAAAAGCAGCCGTTCGTCAGAGTCATCAAAATAAGAGCTTGATGGATATGTATGCTAAGCTTGCGGATCGTCCGCTCAGCCCGATGGCGGAAAAATTATTTCATACCAACTATATTGATCGGACTAAATTAAACGCATAGTAAAGGAGACGAGGAAAATGGAAAATTTAGAAGATGCAGTTGTTTTAAAACATGGATTCGGCACACGGCTATTTCACTGGGGGCTTGTTTTAGGCTTTTTGCCAGCTGCATTTACGGGGATTGGATTATGGCTACGCCCGTTTGGTGCCCAAGGCATGCATTATGTGATGTTGATTCATATGATAAGTTCCTGGATTTTATCAGCTGCCTGCGTGTACTTCTTTATTTTTCAGTATAAAAGAGTTGTCGCTTTTTGGCGGGAAGTACTGACCTGGTCTAAAAAAGATTTTGTCTGGATGAAAGTTGGTGGAGGGTATCCTCAAAAAATGTTTTTGGGCCGAAACATAGAGGTTCCTCCGATGAAAAAGATGAATCCGGGACAAAAAATGATGGGGATTGTTATTTTCTTTGGGAGTATCGTCATGATCGGCAGCGGAATGCTATTGTATTTTGCTATGCCGCTATTGCCAAGGGAAATATCCTTTCAATTGGATCAGCTGCATCTTGTACTGGGGCTGGCGCTTACCATGGCAGTGGTGTTTGGCCATGTTGTTCTCGGCATATATAATTGGCAGGAGTTTGTCTGCATGTTTGGTGACGGGACGATGAAAGTGAGTGACGCTATGCATCACAATGAACTATGGGTGCAGGAATGCATAGAAGCGGTCCCGGCGGCAGAGTGGACTCCGGAGCTGGCATATCACGGAGAAAAAGGATGATAGCAAGCAGTCAGTCCGGCCTTTGCGGCCGGACTGTTTTTTTATCCAGAAAAAAGGTATAATAAAAACGGGTATATACCTGAGGATGAAACAGAGCAGGAGCAGATCAAACATGATTTTAACAATAGAAAATTTAACGAAGACATATGGGGATAAAACCCTGTTTCACGATATCAGCCTGGGAATTGACTCGGCTGACAAAATCGGGATTGTCGGCGTCAATGGGACAGGAAAATCCACCTTGCTACAGACGATTGCCGGGGTGGTGACAGCGGATTCGGGGAAGATTATTTCGATGCGCAATATGCAGCTGGCCTATTTGGCGCAGGAGAAAACCTTTGCCCCGGAAAATACGGTACTGATGGAAGTGTTTAAAGGCGATCAGCCTATCATGAAGGCTTTGCGGGAATATGAAATGGTGCTTGAAGACAGTCGCCGATCGCCGGAGAACATGGTGCTGCAGAAAAAATTGATGAACCTGAGCCAGCAAATTGATGCACTCAATGGCTGGCAGCTGGAAAGTGATGCCAAGACGATCCTCACCAAGCTTGGGTTGCTTGATTTTTATGCCAAAGCCGGCGAGCTTTCGGGGGGCCAGAAAAAGCGGCTGGCACTGGCTACAGCGCTGATTCATCCCTGTGATTTGCTGCTGCTGGATGAACCGACAAATCATCTTGACAGCGAAACAATAATCTGGCTGGAAGAATACCTGCGGCGCATAAAAGGCGCTTTGCTGATGGTTACCCATGACCGTTATTTCCTGGATAATGTCGCCACGAAAATTCTTGAACTTGATAAAGGCAGTGCCTATATGCATACAGGGAACTACACTGCTTTTTTGGAATTGAAGGCGAACCGGGAAGAACGTCAGGAGGCGCAGGAACGAAAACGACAGAGCTTACTGCGAAGTGAACTTGCCTGGATGCGCCGCGGAGCGCAGGCTCGTTCGACGAAACAAAAGGCGAGAATTGAACGGTTTGAAGAGCTCTCATCCCAGACACCGGATCTCGATAAGTCTACGGTGGAAATTGGATTGGGCGGCAGCCGCTTGGGACGTACGGTTATTGAACTGGAGAACGTAACATACAAGCTGGGTGAAGAAACCATTTTGAATGACTTTTCCTATGTGCTGCTACGCAATGACCGCGTGGGAATTCTCGGCCCCAACGGATCCGGAAAGACGACACTGCTTAACCTTATTGCTGGCCGCTTGCTGCCGACAAGTGGGAATATCACGACGGGACAGACAGTAAAAATAGGCTATTTTTCGCAGCATAATATGGAGATGGATGAGCGCTTGCGGGCTATAGAATACATTCGCGAGGCGGCTCACGTCATTACGATGGCGGATGGGACCAAGCTCAGTGCCTCACAGCTGATGGAAACCTTTCTGTTTTCGGGAGAAATGCAGTGGACACCAATTTCGCGGCTGTCAGGGGGAGAGAAAAGACGCTTGTTTTTGCTCAGAATCCTGATGAGTGAACCCAATGTATTGCTGCTGGATGAACCCACCAATGACCTGGATTTGCAGACAATGGGGATTTTGGAAGATTTTATTGATAACTTCAATGGTGCGATTGTATTTGTTTCCCATGATCGATATTTTATCGATCGGTTGGCAAATAAAGTGTTTGTCTATGAAGCGGGTGGTCGACTTCGCCAGTATCCGGGCGGCTATTCTGTTTATAAGGCGCAGGCAGAGCAGGAACCTGCGATACAGGAACCTGCTGCGCCCGATAAAACTTCGTTGCTAAAACCGGTCACGGCAGAAAAAAGAAATCAAGATACTGAAAATAAGGCATCTGTACCCAAACTTACTTTTGGTGAACAGCGTGAGTATGCTGAAATTGAGGCTGTAATTGCCAGCAAGGAAGGCGAGCTGAAAGTCGTGGCCTTACAGATGGCACAATGTGCGGCAGCAAATTATAGTGAGCTCAATGATCTTGCTCAAAGGCAGCAGGTGCTTGAAACTGAAGTTGCGGCGCTGATGGATCGCTGGGCGTATCTTGAAGAAATTGCCGAAGCACAGAAATAAAAATAAAGCAGATACCAGAAAGAAGGAAGCAATATGAAATTTAGATTTTTGCATAATAATCTCAACGTACTGGATCTTGAAAAATCACTGGATTTTTATGAGGCGGCTCTGGGGCTTAAGGAAGTGCGTCGCAAGGAAAAGGCAGGCGTGTATACACTTGTTTTTCTCGGCGATGGCGGGCAGACGCCGCATGAACTCGAATTGACGTATTTGCCGGATCGCAAGGAGAAATACGATTTGGGGGACAATGAATTCCATTTGGCATTTACGGTTGAGGATTTTGAGGCGGCGCATGCACTGCATGAAAAAATGGGCTGCATTTGCTATGAAAACAAGGCGATGGGCATATATTTCATCAGTGATCCAGATGGCTATTGGCTTGAAATTATACCGCAAAATCATTCGTCACAGTCATAACAATACTTAAGCTGTCAGCTGGCGAAGTAAACCAGCCTGAGGAGGAGATACTTCCATGGATGAAAAGAATTTGGACTATATGATTGCTGCTTTCTGTCTCGATACAGCTGAACTTCATAATATTGCTGCCAGTTTTCGCTATGACATAGAGGCTGGGTTACGGGGCGATACAGGATCATCGCTGCGCATGCTGAAATCTTATGTGGCGCTACCTTCAGGCGATGAGCGGGGAGAATATCTGGCCCTTGATTTTGGCGGGACAAATGTCAGGGCGTTGCGCGTTCGTCTTGATGGCGAGGGGAAATTCGAAATTTTAAAAAAGGTTGCAAAACCGCTTTATGTGCCGGGAATTTATGATTTCATCAGTGGTGAAGCGGAGGCAGAAGATTTATTCGATTTTATTGCCGGGATTATTGATGAAGCCATTGAAGAAGACCGTTCCCGGACGTATTGTCTGGGACATACGTTTTCGTTTCCTTCCGAGCAGACAGATTTGTATAATGCAAAGTTGATTGTCTGGACAAAAGAATTTGCTACGCGGGGTGTGGTAGGACAGGTTGTCAATGATTTACTGGCCCAAGCACTGGTACGCAATGGGATTTTAAATGTAAAACCGGCAGCAGTCATTAATGACACAGTAGCTGTTTTGCTTGCAGGCGCCTATAAAAAAAATTCGGTCTATGTGGGATCCATCTATGCTACCGGTCATAATACCTGTTACCTTGAACCTTATTGTGGACAAGCCAAGGCGCCGATGGTTATCAATATGGAATCGGGCGGATTTGATAAAATACAGACCAATCGCTATGATCAATTGCTTGATCAGCGCTCAGAAATGCCGGGACAGCAGCGGCTGGAAAAAATGGTTGCTGGACGATATCTAGGGGAACTTTTTGGGCTTTGTCTGAATGAAGCCTTGTCGTTATCGGTGGAGAGATCCTTTTCCAGCGTGGATCTTTCAGAGATACTAGCTGATGAGAGTCAGGATCTGATAAAGGTTCGGAGTCTTGTTCAACAGCGTCTGCAGGTTATCGTGTCAGAAACGATGGCCGAAAAAATTCAGGCGCTGGCAAAAGCGATTGTCGTCCGCTCAGCTAGGATCATAGCGGCAACTTATGCGGGCGTGATCTGGCACCGTGAAGGAAACTATCCTAGCCGGCAGCATATTGCAATAGATGGATCGGTATATGAAAAAATGCCATATGCCGCGGCGGCGATTCAAAAGGGCCTCTATGAGTTGTTAGGGGGCGAAACCGCTGTCGATACAGTACTGGAAAATGGCGGGTCAGGTCTGGGGGCTGCGCTTGCGGCAGCGGCTGCCTGCGACAATAAAGCATGATAAAATGAAAGAAATTCCGCAAGGGAACAATTGAGGTTTATTATGGAACATAGCTTGAGTTTGAATTTAGGTCAGAAACTGGCGATGACGGCTAAATTGCAGCAGGCCATACAGATTCTGCAGCTGTCAGCCCAGGATTTACGCGATGTCATTGAAAAAGAATATTTGGAGAATCCGGCGCTCGAAATGGAGGATTCCTTTGAAGACCATGAGAGCGGAGAGAAGACTACGGATCGCTATAGCATAGAAGAAATTGCATCTTTGGCTAATTATCTTGGCTCCGATACTGCCGGGAAGGCACCGGTACGTGAGACGCTGCCAGCCTTTGAAGCCGTCGAAACGCCACAGGAAACATTGGCGGAGGTGCTACTGGAACAGGTGAATTTCACTTGTCGTCCGGGACGAGAACGAAAGATTGCAAAATATATTGTCGGTTCGATTGACAGTCGGGGCTATCTGCGGATCGCTATCGAGGAGCTCGCAGCAGCGCTGCAGGTAGATGAATCCGAGGTTTTAGCAATACTGCAGGTTATACAGGGCTTTGAGCCGGCTGGCGTTGGCGCCCGAAATCTTGCGGAATGCCTTCGCATACAGGCACAGCAGCAGGGAATCTACAAGGGTCTAATAGCAGTTGTGATTGAAAAACACCTTGACCGGGTCGCGGCGGCCCAGTTTAAACAGATTGCCGATATGGAAGATTGTTCCCCGGGAGATGTCCAGCTTGCCGTTGATATTATTCGTCGGCTTAATCCCAAGCCCGGTTGCTCTTATGGCGGGGATCGACCTGACTATATCGTTCCGGATGTCATCGTGCGCAAAGTCAATGATGAGTATGTGGTGCTGGTCAATGGCTATGGGATTCCAAAGCTCAACATAACAGCACTTTATCGCAATAATTCCGGGTTTGATGACGATACCAAAAAGTACATCGAACAGCGGGTGAACACGGCGGTCTGGCTGATAAAAAGCATTGAACAGCGCCGACAGACATTGTTTAATGTCGTCACTGAAATTGTCAGGGTTCAGCGGGATTTTTTTGACAAAGGAGAAGCACATCTTCATCCGATGCTGATGCGGACAGTGGCCGAGGCCATTGGCGTGCACGAGTCAACGGTCAGCCGGGCTGTAGCCAATAAGTATATGGAGATGCCCCATGGCGTGATCAGCTTGAAAAAATTTTTTGCCGCGAATCTGGCCAGCAGCCAGCAGGGCGAAGAGTTGATTGCCGGACAGGTTAAAGCCATGCTCAAGCAGCTGATTTTAGAAGAAAATCCGCAAAAACCATGGAGTGATCAGCAGCTTACCGAGATGTTGGCGGAAAAGCAAATGAAGATATCGCGGCGAACCGTGATGAAGTACCGGGAACAACTGGGATATCCATCCTCAGTAAAGCGAAAAAGATATTGAATTTGTTCTTTTTTGCGAGAATTGCGATTGTTGTTTCAGGTGCTTTCCCCTATAATAAAATGTAGAGGGAATATGTTCTAGTGTAAGGCATTGCCGTGCACTGGATGGAAAAATAGAAAATTTTATCAACTTACAGCGAAACAGGGAATAGTCGATTTATTACAAAGGAGGTAATCCGTATGACGAAAAGACCACGGATTGTTATAGTAGGATCAGGCTTTGGCGGGATTAAGGTTGCGCGTATTCTTGGGGAGTGTGATGTTGAGGTTACATTGATTGACCGCCATAATTTTCATTTGTTTCAACCGCTGCTTTATCAAGTGTCTACCTCCATTCTGGCGGTTGATGAAATTGCCTATCCGATAAGGGCATTTTTCCGCAAACAGAAAAACGTGGAGTTTTTTCTTGCTAAAGCCGGCAGTGTTGATACGGAACGGAAATGTGTGATTACCAACCACGGTGAGGTTGAATATGATTATCTGGTTCTGGCTGCGGGGGCTACCACCAACTATTTTGGGATGGAATCGGTCAGAGAGCATTCCTATGGAATGAAGACACTGGCAGAAGCGCTTCATATTAGAAATCACGTGCTGCATATGTTTGAACGGGCCAATAAATCAAATAATGAAGCGGATCGGCGGCGGATGCTGACCTTTGTTTGTGTCGGTGGTGGTCCTACGGGGGTCGAGGAAGCAGGTTCGCTAGCTGAGCTTATTTATCACGTAATGAAAGACGAATATCATCGTCTTGATTTTTCTGAGGTCAGCATCAAACTCATTGAGGCAACCGATAAATTGCTGCCGATGATGCCGGAAGACCTGCGCAACGAAACAGTGCGGGTTTTACGCGACAAAAACGTTGATGTAATGCTCAATACTCAGGTGCTTGACTGTGACGAAAGAAGCCTGACGCTTAAAAATGGATTGGTTATACCGACAGAAACTGTAATTTGGGCGGCTGGGGTTAAAGCTGTTCCGTTATTGGAAAAAGTCGGCGTTGACCTTGACCGGGCTGGACGGGCTATTGTCGAGAAAACGCTGCAGATACCAAATCATCCGGAAATTTTTGCGATTGGGGATAATGCTCATTTCATGCAGGATGGAGCGCCGCTGCCGACGATTGCCCCGGTAGCTACCCAGCAGGCGAAAGTGTGCAGTGAGAATATAAAACGACTTTTGGCAGGTCAAACCCAGCTGCTCGAATTTCATTATGAAGATGTAGGCAGCATGGCGACAATTGGGCGCGGCGATGCCGTAATGTTCAAGGGTGGATTTAAGATGAAAGGCTTCTTTGCCTGGTGTGCATGGATGGTGGTCCATCTGATGCGCTTGGCGGGGGCACATACAAATATCACAGTAGCCCTGAAATGGACATGGAATCTGTTGTCGGGTACGCGTCTGGGCCGGATTATTACCAATATAAAGGATGAATAAGTTATTCGGGGAATGCGATGGATGTGCTATAATAGGAGTATTGCAAAAGCAGTACTTCTATTTTTTTGCGGCAATTTCTTTGCAGCGGCGTAGATATTTATTATGTACTAGGGGTCGATAGAAGATGAAAATGAAATTTTTGTTAGGACCGGTGTTGGCGGTTGCTTATATTGTTTTTTTTATACCAGCAGCGACAGCAGGACCAGTGGTTGTGAAAGAACATCTCGCAACAAAGGCAGCTACTTCTGCCGCTGGATTCATTTTGCCGAAAGCAGATAAGGTGAGACTTACCTGGGAGGCTATACCGGGGGCTGTCATGTATAAGCTTATTGTCAGTGGCGATCAAGATGCTAATCTTGATGCAGCTGTACTAAAAAGGGAAAAAACATATATAAATGGCTGTGAACTCGATGTGAGTCAGTTTGAACGTCCGCTTGATGAATTATACTGGCAGGTTCAGCCACTGGATGTCAATGGAATGCCTTTAGGGAAATTTAGCGAGGCACAATCGCTTGACACTGGGGAAATTAATCCGTCGGCACCACTGACGACCACCGAGTTTGAAAAAATGGACTATTCACCGCTTTACCCGGTGTATTCCTGGATTCCGTCCTTGCATGCCGGCGAATATGAACTACAGGTATTTTTTGATGATGACAACGACTCGCGAACACCGGATACTTTGATCAAGACCGATCGGGTATCTGGTGGCAGCCATTATGATTATTATGATGATGTCCCCAAAATCCGCGAAGGACGTTATTGGTGGCGGGTACAGGCGCAGGATGCCGATGCAAACCCGATCAGTGACTGGTCGAAGCCATCTTATTTTAAAGTCACGCATCAAGCGATAAAAGTGGCTGCTCTTGGTGATAGCATCACGCATGGCGGTGGAGCTGTATCTGTTCCCCCGGGCTATCGGCTGTATAATTGGGAGACATATGCAGGCATGCCTATCCTAAACCTTGGCTTTAGCGGGAATACGGCAGAAGCTATGGCTGCTCGATTCAAAGCAGATGTACTGCCGTTTAAACCAAAGATTCTCGTCATTATGGGCGGCATCAATAACATTCGGGTGGGAGACAGTGCGGATCAGGTCATACACTCTTTGAGTGAAATTCAGTATATGTGCATTTTAAACCGGATAACGCCGGTATTTGTAACAGTTGCTCCGATTAATCCGGCAAAAATGAAAAATGTGTCGGGCCTGCTTGCTGATCCCGGATGGAAGGAACAACAGAAAAGAATCAATGACTGGGTGGCGAGCCAGCTGTATTATGTTGACATAACCCCTCAGCTGACCAATTCACAGGGCTGTCTGTTTGACAGGCTGACCAGTGATGGTTTGCATCCCGATATGGAGGGGAAAATGATCATTGGAAAGGCAATCGGCAATTATCTAAAGCTGAGATTTGCCCCGGATCTTGGCCTGCC
>JBOFWE010000155.1:0-3575 GCA_051653465.1 Selenomonadaceae bacterium
TTTTTTATTGCCATAGAGTCCAAAGCTGCTTGCCAATCAGAATGGTAGTCATCAGAATAAACAGTGGGCGAACATAGGAAGCCCCCTTCTTCAGAGCTACTTTTGCCCCGCAGTAAGCACCGACGATCATTGCCAGCCCCATGGGCAAGGCATAAGCATAATTCACCAGATCAAAATACATAAACAAGCCGGCAGCAGCAACATTGCTGGCAAAATTGAGCGCCCGGGCATTTCCCGCCGCTTCAATAAAATCAAACCCAAGAAATAAAAACGCAAACATTAAAAAAGAACCAACGCCAGGGCCAAAGAAACCATCATAAAAACCAAGTAAAAAAGCTGCCAACCCACTCAGATAAAGCCGACGCTTTGTAATTCCTTCATACGTAGAAGTTTCTCCCCAATCTTTTTTAAAAAGACTGTAAATGGTCACGCCAATCAAAAGTACAATTACCAGCGGCCGCAAAAAATCAGGCGGTATCTGCCGAACGACAACAACACCGATAAGCGACCCGATAAATGCCAGCGGAAAAAGAATTTTTATAATCGAAAAATTTACTTTTCCCGAACGGATAAACGTGACAAAACTCGTTAAGGCCCCCATAACGGCCGCAACTTTATTGGTTCCCAGCGCCATGACCGGGGAAATCCCGGTCCATAAAAGTGCCGGCAAGCCGATCAGTCCGCCGCCGCCAACAATGGCATCAATAAAAGCTGCAATAAAGCCCATAAACATCAAAAAAAGTATCATATCAAAATCAGCCAAAAAAATACCCTCCTGTCATCCTGTACCTTTACCATTATAAGCATTTCTGACAGAAAAGTATATTTTTCTATTTTTTTAATCCTGAGCCTGTAAGCGGAATAATTACCCGGTAATTATCCGGTTTTCCCGCAGCAAAATATTTGCGGGCACCAGCAAAAGCAGCAGCAGCTGTCGCTTCGGCATAAAGTCCCTGCCGGCCAATTTTATCCTGCGAAATAAGCAGTTCCTCATCACTGACCGTTACAACATCTCCCTGGCTATGATGAAGTGCCATCAGTATTTCTGGTAGCCTCGGCGGCCGTCCTACCCGAATACCGGACGCGACGGTTTTGCCAATACGTCGGCGCGGCAGATCATAAAATCCTTGATATACCGGACAGCAGTTTTCACTCTGCACGGCAATAAATTTGGGCAAACGCCCTATTTCGATAAAACCATAATATAGCCCAAGCAGCATTGACCCATTTCCCACCGGCATAAAAACATATTCTGGCACCTGAAAATCCATCTGTTCATAAATTTCATAGGCCAAGGATTTTGTTCCTTCAAAAAACAGCGGATTATACACATGGGAAGCATAATACGTATTTTGAGCTGCTGCCCGGGCCGCTTCGCCAGCTTTATCCCGACTGCCCTCTACTTCCTTTATCTTCGCCCCGTAGGCCGATATCTGATTTATTTTGGCCGCAGACGTTCCGGCCGGCAGATACACCGAACATTCTATACCAGCTGCCGCAGCATAGGCGGCAATTGCCGTCGCTGCATTGCCGGAAGAATCCTCCACAATGCTTTTTATTCCAACATTTTTTAGCTGATTGATCAACGTATAAGCCCCTCGTCCTTTAAAGGATCCAGTTGGCTGCAGTTGCTCCATTTTTAAAAACACTTCCATTTGGTCAATTTGTGCTCTGACCAGAGGTGTTTTTATTTCACCAATTGAAACCGTATAGACCATTTCCTCCGCCGGTTTTTTAAACAGACGAAATAAGCCGCCACAGCGGCAGCGATATGACAATGTACTGATCGGATACTTCTTCTTGCATTTCTCACAGTAAAAATACATTTGATCTCCTCCAGCTGTGTAGATTATAGTGAATTTTCTAAAAATATAGCTGCTAATTGTCATAAAACACACTATTTATTTCTCTATCGGTTAAATTTTTTCCTTCTTTTCATAAAATAACAGAAAAAAGCCTTTTACCCATTGACATATTTTTTTATACCCTCTATAATACACATACGTCAGTAGCCGGATAAAGCCCCGGCTATTGACAACCCCTCATTTTTAAAATATAATAGTTAATGTTACTGCTTATCGGGGCATGGCTCAGCTTGGTAGAGCACCTGGCTTGGGACCAGGGGGTCGCAGGTTCGAATCCTGCTGCTCCGACCATAAAAAATTTATTCCTTACATTTTTGTAAGGAATTTTTTATTTTTTCACCTCTTGCCAAAACAGACAAAGTAGTGTATCCTACTGATTGGGGAACTGCTGCTTTTGCAGCAGGTGGCAAAGGTAAGGTAGAGGCGGCAAAAGCGAGGGCGATCGGAAGCTCTCGCTTTTGTTTTTATCAATATAAAATTCTTCCTATATAGCATCCCGAAATTTAAGATTTCTGATTATTACATTTTTTTATTTATAAATCCTTTAATATATGATAAGATGATTGCATAAGCACTGTTTCGTCGTCAATATTCCTAAAAAGGGATCAGAGGTGTATTTATGGAACATAAAATTTATGCAATTGTCGGCCCTCATGCTGCCGGCAAACGCCTCCTGATAAAAAAGCTGGAGGATTTTGGCATCCATTATATTCCCAGCTATACAACTCGTGAACCAGTAGCTGGAAAGCATGATCAGCATTTTTTTATCAATGTTCCAAAAGATGATTTTTTTAAGCTCAATCTGATTGAAAAAGTTACGTATCGCGGCGAATACTTCGGTCTGAAAAAAGACGATATCGTACAATCGCTGCAGCAATATCCCATCAGCATGGTACTGGTGGAAACCAATGGTCTAAAGCAATTGCAGCGTCTTTTGCCCCGTCAGCTTGAATCGATTTATATCATGGTCGATTATGTATCACTGATTGAGCGCATGCTGAAAATGAATGAAAGCAACGATGAAATCAAGCATAATCTGGAATATGCCCAAAATAACAACGAATTTGAATCCTGGAAAATTTCCACTTATGTAGTTAAAAATGTCCAGAATGCAGAGACAGCCTTGAATCAGATTCTGGCTCTTATGGGACTGATGGAAAGAAAGCCCTTATACGCCAAACAAACCTAAGCAATGGATTTTCCTATATAAAAATTTCCTTATAAAAAAGAAACAACCGGCAAAATTGCCGGTTGTTTCTTTTTTATCCGCGAGCCTGCTGGCGCAGGCGGGCAATTCGATCCTCTGTAGCCGGATGCGTACTAAAAAGATTCATTAACTTCTTCGCCGATCCACTGAGCGGATTAATGATAAACATATGGGCTGTCTGCGGCGTAGCCTGTCGCATAACAGCATTTTTAGCATAGTAATCAATCTTTTCCAAAGCTGCTGCCAAAGCAAGAGGATTGCCGCAAATTCGGCCACCGCTTTCATCGGCCTGATATTCCCGCGACCGTGAAATTGCCATCTGGATCAACATCGCGGCAATCGGCGCGATGATAATCGTAAACAGCATGCCAATTGTACTGCCGCTGTCCTCGTCATCATTTCGTCCCATACCGAAGATTGCCGCCCATTGTGCCATATTCGCTATCCAGGAAATAACACCGGCAATTGAAGCAACCACTGTACTGATCAACGTATCACGATTT
>JBOFWE010000156.1:0-6346 GCA_051653465.1 Selenomonadaceae bacterium
ACCTCGCAGCCGGCCTCGCGCAGGACCTCCATCAATCGAATTCCGTACACAGAGCCACTGGCTCCGGTTATTCCCACTATAACCCGCATATTGATCCTCTCTTTTCAATCCATTTCAAAGGCATTTTTCAGCCAGTTAATTCTGATGCTGTCAGAAGCTTTACAGTAGACTTCAACAACATCAAAACGGCAGCAGCGATCAGAACGCTGTTGCTGTAAGTAGGCCTCAGCCGTCCGGGCAATCTTTTGCTGCTTATGCTGGTTAACCGCAGCCGCTGCTGACCCAAAGAACGTGGAGCGGCGCGATTTCACCTCAACAAAGGCCAGGGTATCGCCGTCACAAACAATCAGATCGATCTCCCCGCCGGCAGCCCTAAATTTTTTCTTGAGAATTCTGCAGCCTTTTTTCTGCAGATACTCTGCTGCCAGCATTTCACCGGCATCTCCCAGCACCTTTGTATTCATAAAGCTCCCTCTTTACAGGTGAATCTTTGGCCGGGATTTTTTGTCCATCCGGTAGACATAAGCCAGCACTTCGGCCATCGCCGAGTAGAGATCCGGCGGTATTTCCCGGTCAACCTCAAGGGCCATCAGCATTGAGGTCAGTGTCTTATTCTGATAAACCGGCACAGCCGCCTTCTGCGCCGCCTGCAGGATGCTCTCGGCCACATAACCGCGTCCCTTGGCAATCACCTTCGGGGCAGCATCCTCGTCTTTTTTGTAGCGCAGAGCCACCGCCCGCTTATCGAGATCGACATCTTCTTTTCTTACATCTTCATTTTCCACATCGCGTATATTATCTATATTTATCATCGTCATTTACTACCAATCGTCGATACTTTTAAATCTGTCAGCACCAGCGGCGATGCCTCAAAGCTTGCCTTAAATTCCGGTATATACTGCTGGAAGGACGCTGTCGCCTGTGCATCGGAAAAAGCCAGCCGGACATTGAGATTCTGTTTTTCGTAGAGCCGAAATACCATTTCCACCGCACCGATGTTCTCTGTCAGCAGGCACAGGCGCAGCCACGTTTCCTTGGCGTCCTCACCGGTCTCATTGTCTTTTTTGCGTTCATCATAAACATGCACATAGGTCGGATAGCTCTTCTCATTTTCACCGACATAAAGCGGCATCATAAAGCTCATCGAGCGCTGGTTTTCCGTATTCACATTATCATTTGGCATCGTCTGGCGCAGGACCGTTGCAAAATCACTGACATGCTTGCCGGCATTTTTAAGCTGCTGGCTCTGCATTTCCTTGAGTTCGCTGAGATCACAAAGCTGGACAAAGCTCCACAGTTTCGGCAGATCCGGCAGATTCTCCTTTTGCGCAGCCTGCTGAACTGAGGCCGGAATATTTTTTTCACTGAGACGGATCAGATTCTGGAGTTGCCGGGCATCCTGCTCGGACATCATCTTCTGGGTCCCATTGACAAAGTTTTTCAGCAACATGGCATCCTGCTCACTGGTTTTAGTATTTTGCAACAGCAGTCCGGCAAGGTCCTTCATGACCTGCATGGTCTGCGGTGTGTTTTGCAGGGGTGCTGCGGGTGCCTGCGGCGCAGCACCGGCACCGCCAGGCATCATATTATTCCCGGCGTTCGCCGTCTGCCCCGGCTGCATGCCGGCCTGATTTGCCGGATTGTTTTGCGGCATCATCCGTGTCGCCATCGGGTTTGCAGCGGTTGCCGGAGCACTTTGTCCCGGCAGGGGCTGTCCTGTGGGCAATGAGGGCTCCCTGTTTTGCTGATTTGCTGGCAGCTGCTGATTTAATCCAGCTTTGGCTTGTGCCGCCGCTGCATTTTGCTGTCCTGGCAGCCCGCCTTGATTTTGCGGACCGGGGGTCACCGCCGGCCCAGCCGATCCGCCTGACGGATTTTGCATTTGCGCGGCATTCGCCGGCAGCTCCTTAGCACCGTTTTGGCTTGTCCCCGCCTGATTGGTCGGCAGGTTAGACGGCTGCATTTGTCCCTCAGGCATTTTTCCCGCTGCGGGATCAGGCAAAGGCTGTCCCGTTCCGGGCTGCGGGGAAGAAGCTGCCCCGCCCGTCGTATTCGCCGTCTGCGGCAATGTTCCCGGCTGCGATGTACCCGGTTGAGCAGGCCCGCCGCCAGCAGTCGTGGAATTTTGTCCGCTCCCAGGCTGCTGCGACTGAGCAGTATTTCCCGGCACCGATGCCGGCTCCGAAGTTTCTACCGGTGTTGGCATAAAAAACTGCATAAGCTGTTTTAACGCCGTCATAGTCCCCGACGTCTGTCCTGCTGGCACAGCCGAAGAATTCAGCATCCCCGCAGCCGAGGTCAAAAGCTGCTGCAGCTGCGGATCCAGGCTGGAAAATTCCTTGCTGTCAAGCAGCTGAAATGCCAGTTTATTGAGATTTACGGGATTTAATATCTTTCCGTCAGCACCATCGAGTGTCTTGAGACTGCTCAGGAGCGTTTGCAGACTGTCACTTAAGGGCGCGGTACTTCCCTGTTCCGCCATGGTCCCCAGCTGCGTCAGCATTCTTGACAGCGTGTTTAACTGTTCCAGCGTAAACCGCTGGCTTTCAAGTGAACTGCCCACGCCCTGCGCCAGTGTGGCATCGAGCGAAAAAGAATTCTGCATCATGGTCTGGATCATCTTCTGCAGTTCCTGCGGCAGCTGGTTTTCAGCCATAGTTTCCGTCGAGGCCACTTTGGCTAAAATCCCAGCCATGTCCTCAACCGAATTGTTTATATTTACATTCGTCTGCTGTTGAAACGGCGATCTTGCCCCCGTATCCCCAACTTTTTGCGTAATCGGCTCCTGGGTTACCGGTTTTACCTGTGGTATCGGTGAAATTACCAATCCGGTCGTATTTGTCTCCATTGCCACTTAGCATTCCTCCCTGGTCATCCCTCGCACAGAGATTTCACGGGCTCAAAGGAGCGTCGGTGAATCGGACACGGCCCATATTTTTGCAACGCTTCCACGTGTTGCGCCGTGCCGTAGCCCTTGTGCTGGGCAAATCCATATACTGGATATAGTTTATCATATTCGTCCATCATGCGGTCACGTTCGACTTTGGCGATAATAGAAGCTGCCGCAATGGATGCGCTTTTCGCATCGCCTTTAATCAGCGGCAGTGATGGCATGGGCAAGCGATCCAGGCGCACGGCATCAATCAGCACCTGTGAAGGCTGCGGCTTTAGGCCAAAAATTGCATCGTACATGCCATTGACCGTGGCCTGATAGATGTTTACCCGATCGATGGTCGCAGCATCAATAATCGCCCGTTCAACAGCTACCGCCTGCGCAATGATCCTATCATAGAGCTCATCTCTCACCTTCGGCGACAGTTTTTTGGAATCGTTGATTTTCGGCAAAAACAAGCCGCTCGGGAAAATAACCGCCGCGACTACCACCGGCCCTGCCAACGGTCCGCGGCCGGCCTCATCAACTCCGGCAATACAGGTCCGCCCCTCCGCTTCAAAACTACGCTCATATTCATAGAGCGCATCGACACGCGCTCTTTCCTGCTCTGCTCTTTCCCAGCGGCGAATGACTTGCCCCACCGCCTTGCGCTCATCCTCGCGGAAGCAATCGACCTCCGCTGCCGACAGGCATTTACTGGCAAACAAAGACTCTATTTCTTTTATCGTCATCTTCTTATTATCCATTAACCCAATTCACCCATTTCAATATAAAAATCCCCATAACAAAAGAAATTCGTTACGGGGACCTGTTTTCCTGTAAAAATTATAGATTTTTCTCGATATCCACCGGCTGGTCAAGACTGATCAGCCCAAGCTTACCGGCTCTGAATTCATTGAGCAGGATCTTGCGCGTCTTATCGAGGTCAATCAATCCGCCCTTGAGCAGAAAACCGCGCTTGCGGCCAATGATCTCCAGTGCCGCTTCCTCATCAAGCGGCAGCGGTTCAGCGATCTTGTAGCGTTCCTGCAGGCGCTGCGGATAATCGCGAAGCATCGTCGTCAAAAAGATATGGACGACCTGTTCGAGATCATAGACCTCATCATTGATTGCACCAGTAAAGGCCAGTTTTAAGCCGACGGTCATATCTTCAAACTTCGGCCATAAAACACCCGGCATATCCAGCAGTTCGAGATTCGTACCGAGACGAATCCACTGTTTAGCCCGGGTTACCCCCGGTTTATCAGCCGTTTTGGTTCGCGCCGCTCCAGCCAAGCGATTGATCAAAGAGGATTTTCCCACATTTGGAATACCCAAAATCATCAGACGGGCAGCGCGCGGATTGGCGCCATGTTTGACAAGCTTCTCCGTCTTAGCCCGGGCCAGATCCTCGGCAAGTTTTACCAGCGGCTTCATTCCCTTGCCGGTAATCGCATCGATGGCAATGGCTTTTACGCCCTTGGCCTTAAAATGCTCAATCCAGGCTTTTGTCATCTCCGGATCGGCCAGATCTGCCTTGTTCAAGGCAATGGCATGCGGCTTGCTGCCAATAATCTCAGCCAGCATCGGATTGGCACTGCTGTATGGTATCCGGGCATCGAGCAGTACAATCACAACATCAACCAGTTTCAGATTATCAACAATCAGGCGCCGCGCCTTGGTCATATGCCCCGGAAACCATTGAACTACCGGAATATCGTTTTTTGTTTCTTCCATAATCTTTTATCGTCCTTTTACAACCCCTTGATTTATAAGGGATTTCATTATTTTTATAACTTGATTTTCTTATATTGTCTTTTTAAATATTTTATAATCGTCGTGCGAAAATGTAGACATTGGTAGACAAAACGTAGACAAATATAGAAATTTGGTAGACAAATAAAAATCGGCATCGCCTTTGGAGCGACGTCGTACCTTCCTTATTATAATTGATAATATTATAAAAAGCAAAAAGGCCGAAAGACCATAATCATGATCTTTCAGCCTTTTTAATAATTATTTACCATTCGGCAACATTATACATTACCGAGCCACCTTTAAAATTTGCCCCGCTGAAATGCGCCAGGGCTTCAACTCGCCCTTGTTCATAGCCAATTGTTTCATATGCGGTACTATCAACTACAGTCACGCCAGCTTTAATACGGTGATCTTTGCGTAAGTCAATTTTATAGACGTCAACTTTCTGCTGATCTGTCGGTAGCACCTGCCCTGCTGCATCTTTTGTGATCGGCGTCACAACGGTCCTGTCTGTCTTTTCCAAGGCCGCTGGTGGCAGAGTAGGATCATTGGCTGCAATCTGCTTTTCGACGATTGTCGCGGCTTTCTCTACCGTCGGAGCCGTGACATAATAATTAGCAACTGGCTGCGTCTTTCCAGCCTGTATCTTTTCGAGAGCCGCCTGCAACAACTTAGCATTTTGCTCGGAGGTATTGAGTTTGTTTTGTAGAGCATTGACATTGTCCAGCAAGTCCTGAGATACCTGCACCGGTTGCTGATCTTCGACCACGGTAGTTGCCCGGTGTCGGCCCATAAAATAGGCTCCGGCCAACAAAACAATAAAAGTACCGGCAATTAGCGGCACTTTATATTTTTGTACAAATTCTTTTATTTTATCCATCAAATCACCCCGAATACTCTGCCAGCAATCAACGCCAGGAGGGTAATCCCCACGGCCCGGGTAATGGCAGCACCATATTTCTGTACAAAATTCTGTTCTGCAGCCTTTACCTGCCCAGCAAGCTCGTCGACGGCAGCTGCCGCCTCGGATTTTAGAGCATCAATTTTATTTTGCAGTGCCGTGATCTGGTCGGCAAACAATTCTTCGCCGAGAGTTTTAAGCTGCACGATGGCAGCTTCCATTTTTTCGATGTCCTGCTGAATTTTTTCGTTCATTTCGATTCCCCCATTTTAATTTGATAGTCTGTAATCCCTCGAGCGATCGCACGGGCAAAATCATCTGCCCGGTCCCGGAGCAAAGCTGCATCGTCATCCTGGTCAATAAATGCCATTTCGACAAGCACTGCTGGCATGTCGGTATTGCGAAGTACGGCGAGATTTGGTCGGTCTTTAATACCGCGGTCAACAGTTCCAATAGTATCGACAATCTGCTGCTGGATCGACTCAGCTAAAACCTCAGATGCATCACCATGCCGATATACTTCAACCTCGGTCCCCTGTGCCGACTGGTTGGCCGCATTGCAGTGCAAGCTAACAAATACATCCGCCAGCGAATCATTGGCCCTGTTACAAACACATGAATAAGCCGGTGACTCCCCGGCTAGGTTATCCGACTGCAGTAATTCGACTTCGCAGCCGACTGCTTCGAGATACCCCTTAACCAAACTTCCGATATTCAGAGCGACATAACACTCCTGCAAATCAAGGTTTTTGTTTACGGCCCCAGAATCGATTCCCGGGGCATGTCCTGGGTTTAAAAATACTTTCATGATATCA
>JBOFWE010000157.1:0-3378 GCA_051653465.1 Selenomonadaceae bacterium
GCCGACGGATCATACTGGAATACCTCACGCAGGCCCTGCTCTTTATCCCCCAGAATAACCCGTACTCTTTTCCCCACGGTTTCACTCGCCTGTCTGGCCAGGGTGGCGGCAATGTAATCACTGTCGCCGACAGCTGCGATCTCACGGCTGAATTCATAAACTGACCGGACGCTGCGCTCACGCTGCTGAGCCCGCCGCATTTCCTGCCGTAACTTTTCGGTCCGCCCGCCGATAATACCTGATAGCACAAGAAAAATCAACAAGCTCCAGATATAACGGACATCCTCAATGGAAAAAGTCAAAACCGGTTCTATAAAATAAAAGTCCAGGGCTAAAATACCGGCAACCGCACTTATATACGACGGCCAGCGTCCCCACCAGACAGCACTAAGCAGCACGGGCAGCACATACAAAAAAGCAATGTTTATAACCTGCAATTCCTGTTGAAACTGCCAGCCGACTGCGGTGACCAGAGACACCAGTGCCAGGGCTCCCGCAAGCTGAGGCCAGGGAACCGTCTTTGCCACCACCTGACGAATCGGTTTTTCCGCAGCATGCAGCTCAGCTTCCGCATGAATAACATACACATTGATGTCACCGCTGCGGCGGATGATCTTATCGACCACCGCCCCCCGAAAAAAATCCGTCAACCGGCTGCGCACCGGTTTGCCGACAACGATAGCGGTCACATTTTGCTGGCGGGCAATGTTCAAAACCTCTTCAACCAGATCGTTGCCCACAACCGTCAGTGTCTTGGCTCCCAGTTCTTCAGCCAGCTTCATATTCCGGGCAATGCGCTCTGCTTCGGCATCACCGGTAGGAAATTTTGTATCTTCCGTTTCAATGTGAACCGCCAGCAATTCTGAACGCAAGCCGGAGGAGAGGCGATTGGCTGCCCGCAGCAAATGTGCGGCAAAAGGGCTGCCACTGATGCAAACCATTACCTTGCCGGAAACCGGCCACGGCCCGGCAATCTCATGCTCCTCCATGTATTCTGCCAGCGTCTGGTCGACATGCTTGGCCGTGAAACGCAGTGATAGTTCGCGCAGTGCATTTACATTTCCCTGCCGGAAGAAGTTTTTTAAAGCCTTCTTTGCCTGTTCTGGCAGATATATCTTACCGTCTTTCAGCCGCTGCAGCAGATCCTCCGCAGCCAGGTCAATGAGCTGCAGCCGGTCAGCCATTTCCAGGACATAATCGGGCACGGTTTCCCGGACCACAACGCCTGTAATCTGAGCGACAATATCGTTGAGACTTTCCACATGCTGGATATTGACTGTTGTATAGACATCAATCCCGGCCGCCAGCACTTCCTCTACATCCTGATAGCGCCGGACATGACGGGAACCTGGTACATTCGTATGGGCCAATTCATCAATCAGCACAATTTCCGGTCGCTGCGCCAAAATTGCATCAATATCCATTTCTGCCAAAACTCTGCCGCGATACGGAAATTGCCGCGGGGTTACCCGCGGCAAACCAGCCACCAAACGTTCAGTTTCCTCCCGGCCATGAGATTCCACCCAACCGATTACAATGTTTTTACCTTCCTGCAGTTTTTCATGTGCCGCCTTGAGCATGGCAAAGGTCTTTCCTACCCCCGCTGCCGCACCGAGAAATACCGTCAGCTTTCCCCGACTTTCTCTATTTACTTTTTTTAACAATATATCCGGCCGCAAGCGCTCTGTTCTGCGCATTTCTTCCATTTAGCAACACGTCCCTGCATTTATTCAGGCAGCTGATCCAGCGCCCGGTTCAATTCCACTACATTTACCTGCTCTTCGCCGAGAAAACCCAGCAGTGGTTTCTCGGTATGCACCCGGATCAAGGCCGTCACCTTTTCTTCGGCTACATTTCTGGCTGCCGCTACCCGCTGGCTCTGAAAAGCGGCAGCGGCGACACTGATATGCGGATCAAGGCCGCTTGCCGATGCCGTGACAAGATCCCCAGGAACAGCAGCCAGCTGATCTTTACCGTTTTCCCGGCGCAAGTCTTCCGCGCGCTGTGCGACCTGGTCGATCAGCTTGGCACTCGTTGGTCCCAGATTGGAGGCAGCAGAATTTGCCGCATCATAGCCGTCATCACCGGCAGCCGACGGACGACCGTGAAAATACTGCGGTTCAGAAAAATCCTGTCCGATCAAGGCTGACCCCAAAGTCTGTCCGGAAGCCTCCTGCAGCAGCGATCCATTGGCCTGCCCGGGGAATAAAAGCTGTGCGGCTCCGGTCATTGCCAACGGATAGCATAACCCAAGAACGGCCGTAAACAAGACCAGCAGACGCAATGATATTTTTATACTCTTCAACATTTTTTATTCAACTCCTCTTATTTGACCACAATATGCAGGGAAACGAGCAGCACATCGATCAGTTTAATGCCGATAAAGGGAACAACCAGCCCGCCGAGGCCATAGATAAACAGGTTGCGCCGCAAAATTGCCGCCGCTCCCATCGGCTTATAGGAAATGCCCTTGAGCGCCAGCGGTATCAAAGCCACGATAATCAAGGCATTAAATATTACCGCACTTAAAATAGCGCTTGCCGGCGTAGCCAGATGCATGACATTGAACACATTGAGCTGCGGATAAGCGGCAGCGAACATGGCCGGAATAATCGCAAAGTACTTGGCGACATCATTGGCAATACTGAAGGTGGTCAATGCCCCGCGGGTCATCAGCAGCTGCTTGCCGATAGAAACAACTTCAATTAATTTTGTCGGATTGGAATCAAGATCCACCATATTGCCGGCTTCTTTTGCCGCCTGCGTACCACTGTTCATTGCCACACCGACATCCGCCTGCGCCAGCGCCGGAGCATCATTGGTCCCGTCGCCGGTCATCGCTACCAGCATGCCCTGCGCCTGATAATCGCGTATCATTTGCAGTTTGGCCTCTGGCGTAGCCTCCGCCAAAAAATCGTCGACACCGGCTTCGGCGGCAATCGCAGCCGCGGTAAGCGGGTTATCCCCGGTAATCATTACTGTCTTGATGCCCATCTGGCGCAGCTCACGGAAACGTTCCTTGATCCCGCCTTTGACGATATCCTTGAGATAAATTACCCCCATCACCTGTTCATTTTTGGCTACAACCAGCGGTGTACCACCACTTTTGGCAATTTTCTCACAGGCAGTCTGTACGTCTTCAGGAAATTCACCGTCACGATTCTTCACATAAGCCTGAATTGCATCCATGGAGCCCTTGCGAATTTCAAGATCATGATAGTATTTAACCTCATGCACAACCTCTTTGCGAACTCCCATTTTCTTAATGTTGACCCCGCTCATTCGCGTCTGCGCAGTAAACGGGACAAATTCAGCCTTTAAGACATTTAAATCCCGTTCCCTGAGCCCGTAGCGTTCCTTGGCCAAAACAACGATACT
>JBOFWE010000158.1:0-3200 GCA_051653465.1 Selenomonadaceae bacterium
TAGTGTTGCTTCTTGTCATCCCGGACAAAAAGATTTTTTGCATCAGCGTTTGGGTAAGGGAGCTCTACCTTTGATAAATCGGCCATGTTGTATACAGCTTCGTGTTCGGTAACTTCATAATGAATTTGTTCATCGGTAAGGAGTTGGTATATTTCCTGCTTATTCAAAACAATAGAACCTCCTGAAAATCAAGCAACGATTATAATATGTACTACGTTTGTTAAGCAAATTATACAGGATGTCTTTATATGAAACAACCAGGGGGAATATAACTGGAACCAAGCAGTTATTAAGGGAGACTTTCTGCACGCAGCTATGAGAAGGTTTATTCCCGCAGCAGCATGATGAAGATAGATATTTAGGACCATTTAAACAAACTATATGGTATAATTGTACCATGAAAAAATTCTTCCTAATATAATTTGTTATAAGTTTCAGTAGACTGTGTTTTAGGGGATTTTTTAATTGCTATCTAAGTTAATAAAGGAGGCGCTGATTATGAAAATATGTGGTTCCCTCAGGAAAATTATTGCGGCGGTATTGTTTGGAATATGCATAGTAAGTTTTTCTGGTAATATGGCGGAGGCTGCGCCAGCCCCGGATGACTATATCGTCTGGGATCGTATGCCAGCGGAGGCGCCGGTTCAAATGCAGCTGCAAACTACGATGCCGGTGGACTTATATGTCCGTCCGAATGATGAGGTTATAGCTGATAAGTTGCTGGCGGGCGCATCCGCGACGAGAATCTCGGTGGCAGTGTTCACTCATCCGTCAGCGCATCCGGTCAAAGTGTTGAAGCAAACGCAAACTTATAAAAGCCAGTATTCTCGAAAAGCCGATGGGCCGATATTATATCCGGAAACTACCGTTTATCTGTTGATGTATACAGGGGAAGGAACGTATCTTGGCTGGTATGAAGGGGAATTGTTATGGTGGCTGCCAGGGGAGATTTCGGACTTTAGCCAGGGGCAGATAAATTCACCCTGGGCGCAATATATCGGGCAGCCTACCAATGCAGCGTTGGGTACCAACACATGGTATTGTTTGCGGAAAACTGATGGCACAGTGGGCTGGACGCAGGTACAATTTGATGGACGATGGAAAGATTCCTTAAAAACTCAATGTCAGGGATAATTTTTAACTGTTTTACAAGACCTAGACGGAGTGTGAATCTAAGGCGCTGGCAGAAATGATTGTGGGTCTATGAATAGATCTTTATGTAAGTTAAATTATAGCCATTATAATATTAAGCAGCTTTTAATTAACGGAGGTGTAGATTATGAAGATTAAGACGAAACTGGTAGCAGGTTATGTGGCTATATCGGTATTTGTGTTACTTATTGCGGTGGTTTCTCTCTTTGGTTTACGACAGGTGCGGGCGGACTATCAAGATATTATTGACAGTTCTGATTCGACCGTGATTATTTTGCGTGAAATTCAATCTTATATCATCGGTCAGGCCAATGACGAACGCGGTTTGCTATTGACGGGTGGTCCGGAGTTTAAAGGCGAAATACAGGACAAAGCGAAAAATGTTAAACAGCGGATTGAACTGTTAAAACCGTTGATGACTTCGCCGCGGGAACAGGAATTATTGGCAAAACTTACCGATACCCATACGAAATTTACGGATATCAATATGAAGGTAATCGACAGCTATAATCAGGGGAAAATAGCGGAGGCACAACAGCTTTCATTTGGTGAAGGCCGCAAGATTCGCAAAGAACTGGAAAATAGCTATAATGAAATTGTAAAAATTCAAATGGAGGAAGCGGCCGATAATAGAAATAGTGCAGACAATTATTCGGATCGGATCAATATGATTGTCCTGGCAGCGGCGGTTTTACTGGTTGCCTTGGGGATCATTTTAGGCGTAGTGCTGTCTAATGCCATTATAAGACCGATTACGAAGATCACGGAAGACATGAAGAGTGGCAAACTGAATTTTGAGGCCTTGACAACAACCGATGATGAGGTCGGAACGCTTACGCAGGAGTTCGGTAATATGATAACAAGGCTGCGGAAAATGGTGCTGGGTGTTCAAGGTACGGCGGAACAGGTGGCGTCTTCATCGGAAGAGCTGACCGCAAGTGCGGAGCAATCGGCAGAGGCATCCAATCAGGTGGCGATTGCGATTACGGAAGTCGCCGGGGGGGCGGCGGAGCAGTTGACGGCTGTAAACCATACGAGAACTACGGTTAATCGGATAAATGATGATATTCAGCAGGTGACAGTGAAAATCAATAATATGTCGGACAGCTCCAATCGGACAGCCCGTGCTGCGAGTGACGGGCGCAATACGGTGGAGACGGCCATCAGCCAGATGGATAAAATCGATCGGGCTGTAAATAATTCGGCAACAGTTGTTAGTAAGCTGGGGGAACGGTCCAGCGAAATTGGCCAGATCGTCGATACCATTTCGGGTCTTGCCGGACAAACGAATTTACTGGCGCTCAATGCTGCAATTGAAGCGGCTCGGGCTGGTGAACAAGGGCGCGGTTTTGCCGTTGTAGCTGAGGAAGTGCGCAAGCTTGCCGAACAGTCGCAAACGGCAGCAAAACAAATTGCCGCTTTGATTGGCGAAATTCAGGCCGAAACCAATCATGCGGTAGAGGCGATGAATCAAGGAACCAACGAAGTAAAAGCCGGAACCGGCGTGGTTGCCTCGGCAGGACGATCATTTACAGAAATATCGACCTTGGTTGATGAAGTCTCAGGCCAGGTAAATGAGATTTTGAGTACAATGAAACAGCTGGCAGCTGGCAGCCAGGCAATTGTGACTTCGGTCGATACGATGGAAAAGGTAACCAAAAATACGGCGGCACAGACGCAAACGGTGTCAGCAGCTACACAAGAGCAGTCGGCCTCGATGGAAGAGATTGCCTCCAGCAGTAAAAATTTAGCAAAAATAGCCGAACAGTTAAAAACGACCGTGCGTGCTTTTCAGGCGTGACAAATTTAAAGATGACGGCTAAGATGGAAAAACCATTTTAGCCGTCATTTTTAGTGGGCGGAAGTAAAGGCGTGGGAACGCTGAAGGAAGGAAGGAAATCATTTGACCAAGCGAGAAACTTGATAGATAAGACGGATTGTGATGAATGGAGACAGAAGGATGGACCGAAGTGAAATTATTCAGCGCCTGCAAGCGCAGATTCGTGTCAATGGACATATTATAGGAGCCGCTGTTGGCTCGGGAATGA
>JBOFWE010000159.1:0-3906 GCA_051653465.1 Selenomonadaceae bacterium
CGGAAGCTCGGCAGACGCGGTTTTTTCATACGCGGGAAGAGGCGGCTCGCTTTGCCAGCTCGCTTATGGTGAGTATGACGATTCGCCGGTCTAATTTAGAAGATGTCTTCGTCGAAATGACAGGACGAAAGGTGGTTGATTAGAGAGATGCTGCAAGATATTATAACTGTATTTTGGCGTGACTGGATTGTCCTGCAACGCCGCCTGAAGACATTTATCATTTCCCGCATGGTCACACCGGTGCTTTACCTTGTAGCGTTTGGCTGGGGGGTTGGCCGAAGTGTGCAGGTCAGTCAGGGGAATTACCTTGATTATATCGTGCCGGGAATTCTGGCGCTCAATTCGATGAATATCAGTTTTAATTCAGTGGCCTCGCCATTAAATATGAGCCGGCTCTATCATAAGACGCTGGAGGAATACTTGGTAGCACCGATTCAGCCGCTGTCGTTTATCCTCGGTAAAATTCTTGCTGGCAGTGTTCGCGGACTTATTTCTTCGGTCATCATCATTATACTGGCCTATGGGTTTGGGGCTTCTTTTCAGATGAGTCTCTTGCTGTGGGGCGTCATTGCACTAAACTGCCTGGTATTTTCCAGTCTGGGATTTGTAGCAGCTATGCTGATCAATTCGCACGAGGATATGGGGAATTTCAGCACGTATGTGCTGTTACCCATGTCGTTTTTATGTGCGACTTTTTTTAGTGTAGATAAGCTCCCCCAGGCTGTTCGCTGGTTGCTGGAATTGTTGCCGCTTACCCATGCGAGTCAGGCCTTACGCGCTGTCAGCAGCGGCTCGGCGGCAGTCCCGTATGTTTCAATTGCGGTTTTGCTGCTTTATATCGCGGTTTTTCTAATCATCAGCCTGTGGACAATGCGCCGGGTACGCGAATAACGATTTGTGTTTGACAGCGGCGTTGCTTCGTGCTACATTGGAAAACAATGGCATATATCATCCAAGGGATTATAGCTAGAAGAATGTGTTCAGAAAAGCGAGGGACCATGATGAAAATATCAATTATTTATTACAGCAAAACCGGAAAAACAAAGGCAATGGCAGAGGAAACCGCCAAAGGGATGCAGGAAGTTGCCGGGGTTGAAGTGCAGCTGTTTGATCTGGAACATATCGATATGGACTTTTTTAACCAAAGTCAGGCCGTTGTGTTTGGTACGCCGACATATTATGCTAATGTCTGCTGGCAGATAAAAAAATGGTTTGATGAGGGATCAAAATACAATCTCAATGGCAAGCTCGGGGCCGCCTTTGCCACAGCGAATGTCCAGCAGGGTGGAACTGCGGCGGCAATCACGACGCTGCTCCAGCATATGCTGGTCAAAGGGATGATGGTTTATTCCGGCGGTGCCGCCAATGGGCAGCCGTTTATCCATTTAGGGGCATCGGGGCTCAGAGATTCCTTTGAAGAGGACAAGGCTATGTTTAAGATTTTTGGCCAAAGAATCGCTCAGAAGGCGGTAGATTTATTCGCGAAATAAACTATAACAGAAACGATATGCCGGCAACGATCATGAAGCACGGCATATCGTTTTCTCTATATAGGGAAAAGATGGTAAATGCTCTTTGATTTTTTGCGGATTAATGGTATAATATAGGCTATAAGGTTCTTGTCGGGGCGTGGCTCAGCTTGGTAGAGCGCTACCTTGGGGTGGTAGAGGTCGTGGGTTCAAATCCCGTCGCTCCGACCAGTTAATTTTAAGGGTTTTTTTGGATTCTTGACCGTTTGATTGTCCCCGGATGTTCTACTGATATTGAGCTTTCTGTATTTCTTAATACAGGAGCTTTTTTTATTTTTTTGATGTAAATAATGCAAGAGCTTATTTTATGTGAGGGGTAACTTATGTAGTTTTACGGCAAGAGGCTTTGGCCATTTATGATTTAAAAAATTGTAGAAATAAATTCGTAAAATGCAGATGTTTTTGATATTTGTGGAGAAGTTTATGTGACTAGTGGTAACTAGATAGAAGTCGTTCATAGATTTGAAAATATATGGAGCTAAAACCGTCAGATGGATTATGGTGTTTTAGGGTAATGCAGGCTTTGAAACTTGTTGGAGACAAAAGTGAGGCACTTATTAACTATAAAAAGCACTTGCTTAGTTGGCAGCTCAATATACTGGAGGAAGGGGAAAAGCTCTTGCAAGAATGAAGGACGATTGGGATGCAATAAATAATCGCGCCTATTTTGTTAATATTAAAAATTGACCTTGTGGGGAAATGGAGTTTATTTTAAATGAAATATCAAGAGGATAGTTTTTCGGGGTCCTTCTTAAGAAGAATAATTTGCTATTTTATAGGCTTTGTAATATCGTGTCTTATTATGTGGATTAATACGCTATTAGGACACGGAGAAGATTTGCGAGGGATGTTGGCAATGACGGTATCTCCTAGTATTGTTTTTGGATTTATGATATATAATATATATTTCAATACACCATTATATCGAGAAACAGGAAGATATATTTGCTATTCAAAAGAAGGGATACTTCACTTGGCGATGTGTTTTCTTGTATTGGTTTTAATTTCTTGCATTAGAATTATTTAGACAGATAAATGAACCTTTTATTTAAATGCATTTATACATAAAGAGAACGAGTACAATTAAGTTCGCGAAAGTAAAAAGGAAAAGCCATTGAAATTCCGAAAAAGGTAAGCGTCCAGCAAACCTATAAGGAGTGAAAATCGATGGCTTACCAAAATGCTGCCATATCTTTGAAAAAAATGCTAATGAAATTTATAGCAGATGAGGATCCAGAGGCAATCGATGCTGAAATGGCTACAACCAGACTAGGAGCGTGCTGAAAAATATGCCGATGGATTTATGAATAGCAACCTCCTCGGAATTGTCGTTTCCGGATATTTGTAGTTGTATTATAGTTGTTTTATATGATATGATAATAGTGTCTTAAAAGCTTAATAATACTGTGTTTATAGCAATTTTTTGCGCGGTGAAAAATACATATAAAGTGGCTAAAAATGAATAAAATTACCTTGGGGTCGTAAATGTCCTGGATTCAAATCCCGTTGCTTGTAGCATTTTTGTAACTTTAAAAGACAGATAATTTAAAAAATAAAGATGATTCATTTCCGTTACTGTGAAGAATGTATTTTACGTGAAAGAGGGCGGCGGTTATGAAAGCAATAGCAAGGAGTGCCATACTTTTCTTGGGGCTGTACATGTTTTGCGTGATCGGTCATGCGGCAGCGGCTGTGCCCAGTGCTGAAACTAATTGCAAGGGCAATGACGTTGATTTGTTGGCACTTAAAGAAAGGTGCTTGCAGGCGACGCTGTATGTGATTGATCACGAAATGGATCGGTATGGAAACTGGGTTGATTTTGAAAAACAGCAAGGGGTGCGGCGTGAAATTACGACTGCGCTGCAGGATGGCTACCATCGGCTGGAGCAGGATCAAAAAAAATATCTGGCCATGGAAGCGGCCTCGTATCCTTTACCGGAACGGGTGAATGTTACAGGATGGATAAAATTGCCGGTCAATCAGGCGGACTTTCTGTATATTGCCGGAGCTGCTCCGGGGGGACCGTGGTACTATTTCATCCGGGCCGGAATGAATCCTGTTTTGCATTCCGGACAGGAGTATGCACTGTGCCTGTATCCGTTATATCCAAGGGTGAGCCGGCAGCCGTCGGTGTATTCAGCACTAAAATATGGCATGACGGTGGGCGGTATGAAAAGAAATTACTAATGGAAAATAAATAATCTTTGCTTTTTAATCCATTGTATAGTAGAATAAACCTATTAGAGATAAGGTCCAACGAAATGTTCTTTGTCCTTCTCAAGCTGTATTTATACAGGGGAAGTCCTATTGAGTCTTCGATTGAATCAAAAATTTCTGAGTATAATACATTGAGGAGGCTATATATCATATGGCACAA
>JBOFWE010000160.1:0-2009 GCA_051653465.1 Selenomonadaceae bacterium
CTGACGAATGTCCGCCTGCTGACCTTTGATATCAATCATATTGAAAATATCTTTGCTCCAGATGAAGTGGATCGCTTTTATGTAAATTTTTGTGATCCGTGGCCGAAAGCGCGTCATGCCAAACGCCGTCTGACACATACGTCTTTTCTCGAAAAATACCGTTCTTTGCTTAAAAGCGGAGGGAAGCTGTTCTTCAAGACGGATAACCGGCCGTTGTTTGATTTTTCGCTGGAACAGTTTGAACTGGCAAATCTCGCTGTGGAGGCTTTATCCTTCGATCTGCATAGCAGTGGGATGACAGATAATATCATGACCGAGTATGAACGCAAGTTCAGTGGCTTTGGTGAGAAGATAAACCGCTGTGAGGTTATATTCCCTTGATGCAGGGAGGAGGTCTTGCATATGATGCCGCGCCAGAAATTTTGGCTTAGTGACATGGAAGCTGTGCTCGCCATTATGGTCGCTTTGATTATTCTCGGGACGATCAATATCTTCAGTGCCAGCTTTGTGCTGGCAGAGACACAGTATCATAACCCCTATTTTTTCCTGACGCGGCATCTGATCAGTTTGGGCGTAGGGACGGTAGCACTTGCATTTACGCTGCGCATTGACTATCACCACTGGCGCCGGCTGATTCCGCTGGTCATGGCCTTTACCTTGGTATCGCTGGTGTTAGTGTTGGCGATCGGGGTTGAAGTCAACGGCTCGAAACGTTGGCTGGGACTTGGCTTCATGCAGTTTCAGCCGTCTGAGATGGCAAAACTGGTGTCGATTGTCATGGCGGCCGCCTATCTGGGACCGCGGATTGACCGGGGACAGCCGATTAACCTAAAAAATGTGCCGGCTGGTGTATTTGTTGTGATGGCGGTGCTGATTGAATTGCAGCCGGATATGGGGACGATGATGCTGGTGATCGGCATTCCGATGTTGATGTATGTGCTGGCGGGGATGCGGACCAAATGGGTCGCTGTCTTGGCAGGGCTGGCAGCCGCGGCGATTGTCTTTTTATCCTTTTTGCAGCCTTATCGCCTCGAGCGAATCAAGACTTGGTATGATCCCTGGCAGTATCAGCAAAATCAGGGCTATCAGACGGTGCAGTCGATGTCAGCGATCGGTTCGGGCGGTCTTTTTGGCATGGGACTTGGCAAGGGCGTCAGTAAGTATTATTATCTGCCGGAAGCGCATACGGATTTTGCCTTTGCGATTTTCTGTCAGGAAAACGGTTATCTGGGGGCGTTTTTTGTCTTTTTTCTGCTGTTGGCGCTGGCCGTTTACAGTGCGAAGATTGCCAGCCGGGCGACCGATGGCTTTGGGCGCATGTTGGCGATCGGGGTATTGATTCTGATTGTCGGTCAGGGGGTGGCGAACGTGGCCATGGTGGTTGGCTTGCTGCCGGTTGTCGGAGTGCCGCTGCCGTTTATCAGCTATGGCGGTACCTCGTTGATTCTGAATATGGTTGGAATCGGATTTTTGGTCAATGTCGGGCGCTATGCTGACCGGCAGCCAAAAACGGCACAACTGCAGGCGGAGTCGATGCCACCTAAACGCAGATTGCGTCTGGTAAAAAAATAAATGGATTGGCAGAGCAAGCGGCGCGAGGCGCCGCTTGCTCTGCTTTTTTGCGGCTGGATGCAAGGAGAATTATTTTATTTTTAAACAAAATATCGTATAATAAGAAAATACGACGAAAGGGAGGGCTTGACAGATGGCGCGACAAGGACAAAAGCGCATTGCACTGATCAATGATATCACAGGGTTTGGCCGCTGCTCAATTGCGGTTGAATTGCCGCTGATTTCGGCGCTGAAGGTACAGGCCTGTCCATTGCCAACAGCAATTTTATCGGCCCATACGGGATTTTCCCAGCATTATATGGATGATTATACGGATCATATGCGCCCGTATATGGAAAACTGGCAGGCACTTGACATAAAGTTTGACGGAATTTGCACGGGCTTTCTCGGCTCGGCGGCACAGATCAATATCGTACTCGATTTTTTGCGGATGTTTA
>JBOFWE010000161.1:0-1661 GCA_051653465.1 Selenomonadaceae bacterium
GTAATTCCACAGGCTGATATTGAAATTATTGAAGAACATTTTCGAGAAAAACCCGATATATCGGGTACAGCAAAAAAAATAGCCACCGTACTAGGCTTATCAGCTGATAAACATATAAATTCAATTCGCGTCGGTGGCATTGTTGGACGGCACGAAATTATTTTTGGAATGCAAAACCAAACCATACGCCTATCTCATGAAAGTATTAACCGGGCAGCCTTTGCCCAAGGGGCTCTTTTTGCTGTTCGGTCTATTATAGGAAAGCCGGCTGGAATCTACACGATGGAAAACATCATCGCCGAAATGTTCCGCAACAACATCCCGATTTACTTATGATGGCTATTTATATTTCGATATAGTATCCAAAAATTTTATTCTATATAAGATAGCATAGGTATTTGACCCCAAAGCAAAAAGAAGCCGCCCACCAGGGCCAACAGGCACAATTGCTGCATTTTTAAAGCCGCATATTTTTATGTCTAGCTTATTGGCTGTAATGCAATTCCATAGCAGACACTCCATATGATCAAATATCAAACGTCCAAGGCTTAAAATCTATTTTATTGTAAAATGGATATCTCCCTCTATCTTTCTTTTCATTTTCCCTACAGCCTGACTCCTCAGTGCACTTGGGCAGTCTCGATTACGATAGAACGGGGGAAATCTATCGATTTTTACTCTTTAATAATTTATTGGACGCTTTCTTGTTTAAAGCAGCAATAGCCTTTATCTTTATAAATTTAATTGTATGTCATCATGGTTTTAAAATCTCATATAATGTATAATTATAATGGATAAAATTGCCACCACTGATACCGAGCGCGCCTACTTCCCAAAACCGTGCTTACAAACGAAATTGCACCATATAACCTAATCGCTTCGACTAGGCTATATGGTCTACTTGTTGTACAATATTTATCAGAGCTATTTTAATTGCATATATCAGACGATGCATTCCACCTAAAAAGCGATAAAAAAACCGTTCGACGGATTACATAAATATCAAATTATAAGGAGTGTTGCACATACATATTTTGATTACAGATTCAGTAAAATATATTATAAAGGATGCGATATTATGAAACGGATTTCTATATTCACCCTGCTAACTTTACTATTACTCACCTGTACAACATTTGCCGCAGATACTTCCTTTTTTCACAAACCCTTAACCAAAATAGGTGTTGTCGTCATTGGCAATCCTGACGTTAAAACTCCAGATTATTTTAATACAATATCCGAAAAATTATCCGATCAGACCAAAAAGTTTTATACACTAGAAGCTGGTACTACTGTCCAAAGTAAATACCAACAATATTGGTTCGATAAAGGTTTTCTTGATGAGCAAAAATTAACAAAACAAGATTTAAATGATTTCGTAAAATATAGTGGATATGATAAAGTTTTATTTTTGACAGTTTGTGATCCTGTAATGGAAAAGACCTCCATTCCCGCTGGATGGTTCACTACCGTCCAACAAACAAGAGCCTCTGTAGAAGTAAAAGCCTATTTAGCCGATGCTGAAACCATAATAAAAGCAGTAGATGTTGCAAAAGAAGACGACTCACAAGCCAGTGAACTGAGAGCTAAACGAGGTGCCTTCCAAAAAGATATAAATGAAATAGCTTCCCAATTAAAAGGATTTTTAAAATAAAAAATAG
>JBOFWE010000162.1:0-1228 GCA_051653465.1 Selenomonadaceae bacterium
CAAGGAGGACTCAACCGCTTTCAGCCCGGGAATCTTATCCATCACCGCAGCCTCTTCCGCATTTTTCGTTTCCGGCACTTTGGCGTCAACAGGCTGCCCCAAGGCAAAGGCTACAATCATCCCCGGCTGAAGCCGGGAAACAAAGGCAGCTGCCTCCTGCTCGGTGCGCAGCTGTCCGCGCGTTAAGGCCATATCGGCGGCGACAATCCCGTCAAGCCCACAGGCCCAGGCAATTCTGCGCAGGGACTCCTTAGGCTCCAGGCTGTTTCCCCGCAGCAGACTCGGGCTTTGTCCGTTGATCGCTCCAATCACCTGCTGCGTCCGGCAAAGTTCCAGCAGCAGTTTTTCTTCTGGTAGGGCTTCGGCATGGCTTATCCCGGTAAACGTGTAATTGCCAATCTGCTGCCCGGCCTGTTTTATCTCTCTGACCAACCCGCTCTGATCGGCAGCATTGATCCCTTCAATAAAAAAGGTTCCCTGCATCTGATGCTTTTTCAGCACTTCCAGCAAGGGCGGCAATGCCGATGGCTTCGGCATTCCGTCAAAGGCAAGTGCTATCGTCCGCCCCTGCCGCACTTCCCGGCTGACAATTGCGGCTTTTTCCTTTTCCTGCGCATTTGACAGACGATTTTGCGCCGCGGTCACAGCAGCCTCAACTCCATATTCGTTGTCAAACGCGGCCGTATCGGCAAACGGTTTTTCCGTAACCTCGACCACAGGTTCTTCCAACGCAAAGTATGCGGTCATAGCGGAAACAATTAAAAACAGCAAAATACCGACGATTTTATTGTACTGCATTTGCTCACCTCCTAAATCATAGGCTCCAATAAAGAAAACCGGCTGCCGGCAGATTCTTGCGGGCAAAGATGTTTTTGACATCGATGACAACACGGCTGCCTCGATTAAACATCGGCCAAAGATCAGCCGCTTCAAGCCGGCTAAACTCGCGGTGTCCGACTAGAAATACCAGACAATCCGCAGCCTCGACCTCGTCCAACTCAAGAATCTCCAGCCCTTCTTCCCGCCGGATTTCCTCCTTATCGACTACCGGATCGACAAATCTTGCCGCCAGGCTATACTCGCACAAGTGCCGGGCAATATCCCAGGCCTTGGAATTGCGGACATCCGGACAGTTTTCCTTATAGCTGACTCCCAGAATATAAATTTTTGCCTGTTGCATATTGCAGCCTGCCTGCAACAGCTTCTTGACAATGGCTTCTGCCACATA
>JBOFWE010000163.1:0-3626 GCA_051653465.1 Selenomonadaceae bacterium
TCCGCATTGACCTTAGGGATGATCCAGTGGCGTCCCGTATCGAGAATTTTCTCCTCTGGTGTCACCTTTCCTTCCGACAGAGCTGCTGCCCCCGTTATAATCTTAAAAGTTGACCCCGGCGGATATTCCCCTGTAATCGCCTTGTTATCAAGGGGATAATTCGGATTATTGTTGATCAAATTCCAATCCTTGCTCGAAATTCCCCGCGCAAAGAGATTAGGGTCAAAGGCTGGCCGGCTGACCATCGCCAGAACTTCGCCGGTCTGTGGATTTAACACAACCGCCGCCGCCGCTTTAGCATGAATTTTTAGCAGCTGTTCATCAATTGCTTTTTCTGCAGCTTTTTGGATTTTTTCATCAATCGTCAACCGCAGGTCCGCCCCGGGAATCGGTTCTTTTTTACCAATGATTTGTACCGGTTTGCCGCCGGCATCAACTTCGACCTGCTCCCCCCCATTGACGCCTCGCAGCTGCTGATCATAGACCTTTTCCAGACCAAATTTGCCAATGATATCTCCCGAACGGTAGCCATCTGCCTTGCGCTTTTCAAGCTCATCATCGCTGATTTCGCTGACATAGCCAAACACATGGGCTGCAAGTTCTTTATTTATATAGTGGCGAATCGGCTGCACCTCAATGACAACCCCCGGATAGGCATCCTTTTGTTCTTCAATAATTGTCAAAATTTCCGGGCCGACATCCGTCTTGATCCTGATTGGATCAAATCCCGTATGCTGCTTTATTTTTGCTTGAATCTCAGCTTTGTCAACTGCCAGCAAAGTTGAAAGCCGCGTGATTACATCATCAGAAATCGGCGCGGTAAGCGGTAACAGTGATACAGCAAAGCCTGGCCGATTGGTAACCAATTGTGTCCCGTTACGGTCAAAAAAAGTTCCCCGCGGAGCCATCGCCGGAATCAGACGAATCCGATTTCCATCTGCCAGGCCGGCGTAGTATTCACCGTCGTAAACCTGCAGATAGCCAAGTCTGGCAATCAATATGAAAATGACGAGCATCATTAAAATGCCGAGCGCCTTCAGGCGTCCGCTATAATCCCTTGCAACCAACGATATCCCTCTTCCATAAATTTAAGAATTAAGGCACCTAAACGTCAAGGTGCCTTAATCGCATATAAACAATTATTTTTCTTTCATTTTTTGGCAGAGCCAGCACACCACCAGGTGTATCGGAAAAGCCGCTACTATATTATAAATAAGCATCGGCAGGAGCACATTTTCTAAATTATAGAGTGGATTAAACCTATAACCTAAAAGCAGCATCAAAACTGCCAAAACAACATAATTGATTCCTGTTGCCATTGCCGCCCCTATGACTGGCAAAAAAAACTTTTCTTTGAATACCTGTTGGGACGCCAGCCCAAAAATATAACCGACCATCATCTTGCTCAGCGTATTCATGCCAAAAAAAGTTCCCGACGCCAAATCTTGTAATAAACCCGCCATAAAACCAAGTAAAATACCAAATCGCTGCCCTTTAAGGAGACTGAACGACACAACGACCAGTAGCAATAGATCCATGCCAATGCCATTAAAATTCAGCAACGGCAAGAAAGCAGTCTGCAAAACATAGGCCGCAACAAGAACAGCTCCCCAAATCAAAATAAATTTCATTTAGCAGCACCTGCCGATGCTGCCGGCTGGACCGGCGGCGGAGTTATCGGCAAAGGTAAAGGTTCACGTGAATTCACAATCACAGAAACCTCTTCAATCCGCTGAAAGTCAACGGCTGGTTTCAGCAATGCACATTTAAGCAGGCCGCCGTCATCATTTTCAATTCGCTCAACCTTGCCGACCGCAATCCCCTTAGGATAAATACCACCAAAGCCTGAGGTAACAATCAGATCACCCTCGACAATATCGGCATCCTTCGGTATGTTAACCATCCTAGCCAGGGCCTTGTCGCCAGGGTTCCCTTCTACAATGCCGGCAACTCTTGATTCCATCCGCTGAACAATCGTTCCCACCGCTGCTCGCGGATCAAGAATCAGCTGTACCCGTGAATAAGAATCATATGCTTCCACAACACAGCCGACAAGCCCCTGCGGTGTAACAACGGCCATTTCCTTTTTTACGCCGTCATTTTTGCCGCGATTGATAATAATCATGTCGGTCCAAGTTGCCATATCGCGGGAAATAACTTCTGCTGCCACCAGGTCAAACTGCTTTGCTGTCTGTTTATAGCCAAGCATGGAACGAAGCCGCTCATTTTCCGATGCCAGCTCCTGTGACTGCAGATTCATTGTCCGCAGCTGCTCTACTTCCGACTTAAGCATCTCATTTTGATGATAAACAGTCACAACTTCCCAGATCCCGGCGGTCAGGCTGCGGATTTCGTCGCCCACTTTAGCCACCGCTT
This sequence comes from Selenomonadaceae bacterium, assembly GCA_051653465.1. Taxonomy (GTDB): domain Bacteria; phylum Bacillota; class Negativicutes; order Selenomonadales; family Selenomonadaceae. The sequence continues at coordinate 2,377 of JBOFWE010000163.1, forward strand.
CTTGCAGCGGTGCCATAAAAGTAACTGCCGTCCGTTCTCCGAGCGGTACTGAATAGCGTCCACGAGCCGAAAAAAAGATCAGACTAAACACGCTGGCTATAACAAAGATGACAATCCATATTTTCTTGCTGGAATCCGGATTTCGTCTTACCCTGCTCATTGTCTCAACTTCTTAGTGGTCATCACCACTCGCTTTAAAAGTTCTATATTCTCGAGCGATTTGCCCGTCCCCTCTCCGACGCAGGACAAAGCATCTTCTGCAACCAGTACCGGCATGCCGGTTTCATGGCTGAGCAGGCGATCAAGATTGCGGAGCAGCGCGCCGCCACCAGTCATCATGATGCCATGATCCATAACATCAGAGGCCAGTTCTGGTGGCGTTTTCTCAAGCGTTCCCTTAACAGCATCAATGATTTTTTGAATCGGTTCACTCAGCGCTTCACGCACTTCGCTCGATTTAATCGTCAAGGTCTTTGGCAAACCACTGACAAGATCACGTCCACGAATATCAAGTTCAGAATTCTTGTCTGCCTGAACAATAGCCGATCCAATTTTAATTTTAATTTCTTCCGCTGTACGTTCCCCAATTAAAAGGTTGTACATGCGTTTGATGTACTGCACAATCGACGTGTCCATTTCATCGCCGCCAATGCGAATAGAACGGCTAGTAACAATCCCGCCGAGAGAAATTACGGCAATCTCCGTTGTCCCACCGCCAATATCAACCACCATGCTGCCAGTCGCTTCCTCAACGGGAAGACCCGCGCCAATCGCTGCCGCCATAGGTTCTTCAATCAAATAAGCCTCACGGGCCCCGGCCTGCTGGGCAGCATCGATAACCGCACGCTTTTCCACCTCAGTAACCCCTGAAGGTACTCCGACAACAACCCTCGGACGAACAAAGGACTTTGTATTCATTGCCTTGCGAATAAAGTACTTAAGCATTGCCTGCGTTACATCAAAATCAGCAATAACCCCATCCTTCATCGGGCGAACAGCCACGATATTCCCCGGAGTACGACCAATCATGCGCTTAGCCTCTTCCCCGACGGCAAGCACTTCACCGTTTTCACGTTTAATCGCAACCACCGATGGTTCACGCAGGACAATCCCCTTGCCCTTTACATGCACCAATGTATTTGCAGTACCAAGATCGATACCCATATCATGCGACAGACCACCAAAAAGATTCCACATTTTCCCTAAAAACTCCCTTCAATATAAGACCATTAAACAAGCCTATTTTACCA
>JBOFWE010000164.1:0-1879 GCA_051653465.1 Selenomonadaceae bacterium
ACTGTAAACCACACCCCCCTGTAAAATTTTGCGTGCGTTAAAATTGAGACTAGTCTCGGTCTTATGTTTTCGCCCCTCAAAAATTTTTACCGGGGGGGGCCATCCTGTACTCCGACCATGTTTCCGTCCTGGTCAAACATACATTTTCTTTCTGTGCTGTCGTTGCCATGAATGATATTGTGACAGTCCAAGCAAAGATATTGCAGGTTGTACCACGACAGAGTAATGGTTGGATTATTTATATTCTCTGGTGATAGATGTGTTTTGTGATGAACAATCTTTCCGGCTTTGCCGCACTTCTCACAAAGATAGAACTTGCTGGCCGCATATGCTTTACTTGTTTTGATCCACGCTTTTGAATTATAAAATGCTTTTGCGAATTCTCTAGCCATTTTAATTTTTCACAAGCGTATTTAATCGCATAGGATACATTTGATTCAAGTAATCTTCGCAGGCTTCTTTGACTTTAATGCTGTCTTTGTTGTCTCGCTGCTGGTGATGATCATAGCAAAGCAAGCAACCTTTTTCCGGCACATCTTCTTTATATTGCCCACAAGGTTCATGATGCCACTTTTCGCCGATTGGTACATACTTACCACAGCCCGGCACAACACATGTATAATGATCTCGTTCATGTATCTGCCTGTTTAGCTCCACCACGGCCCGGCCTGTCAGCCGAATACGCTTATGTTTTTGTAGATTCATTGCCCACACCCCATGACATAAAAAAAGCGCTGCCATTTCGGCAACGCTTTTTGTTCGATATTTTAGATAGTTTTTCCCTTGGACATATTATAGCACTAAAAATAGCACAGGAAAATTGCATCTTTTTTGCACCGGTTTATTGCACTGCATCCGCCCCAAAAAGACTGACACTGATTGTATTGATAAGCCGCTTTTTGTTTCTGTATATCGTCACCTTATCGCAATGCATATGTTCTATGATGTCCGAAAGCTTCATCCTTTGAAAATAATCCATTTCGATAACTTTGTAATACTCATCCCCCTCAACATTTTTCAGTGCAATATCAATCTCGTCAATTTTTTTCTGATCCCGTACAATATTCTGCCTAACTGCCAATATCTTTGTTGCTCTTATTTCTTCAATGCCGACTTTTTCCCCACTGCCGGAATTTGCTAAAAACAAAACAAAGTCCTTTGACCGGCGCATATCTTCTTTTGCTATATCTTCTATGTCCAGTTCATACCTTTTAATATTTTCCTTAAGTATCGGATATGCCCGCAAGGCCTTTTCAGTTCGCTTGTATGGATCATAATCCTTTGCCCGCCTGCTGCCAAGTGCAACCGCCCGTTTAAATAAATGTTCGATTCGTTCTTCATCCCTTTTGGTTAATGCCATTAGCGGTACTCCCTTCCTGTCTGCGTATGTTTTTTGGACCGTTACAGTATCTTCTTAAAATGCCTTGCGCAATTTCCACTGTGTTTTTACTTGCATTTTGATTATTTTTACTTCTAGCAGATTTTTCTTTTCTGCCACATACTTTTCAAATTCCGAAATATCCATCCAGTTTTCCTTTGCTCGATAGGCATAATCAATTCTAAACCCTTTCATCTGCCCAAATTGATCCTTATATGCTACCGTTATATGCTTGACTTTGTAAACCTCGAAATACGATACTGCAATTAATATGATCCCCGCCGCTGCTATTATATACTTTATCATTTTTCCATCGCCTCTTTCATTATTTTTTCAAACCTTCCGCCCGCTGACGTCCCGATCTTGTCTATCCCTTTTAGCTTTGATTGATTTCGTCTATGGTTTTGCTGATACTGTAAATGTGTTCTTACCGGCGTTATCACCTTAATCCCTTCTGTGCTCATAGTGAGCACCTACGTGCCGCCCGCTGTATCTGATCCC
>JBOFWE010000165.1:0-1057 GCA_051653465.1 Selenomonadaceae bacterium
ATTTTTCCTGAGAGATGAGAGGGAATATGAACGTCCCTTTCTGAGGGGCGTTCTTTTTTTGAGCTTGTCAGACATTGGAGGGTTGACGTATGCCAATTAAAATACCGAATAATTTGCCGGCAACGAGTGTGCTGGAGGGTGAAAATATCTTTGTGATGGATGCGGACCGCGCTTACCGGCAGGATATTCGCCCACTGAAGATTTTGATTTTAAATCTGATGCCGATAAAATCTACTACGGAAACACAACTGCTGCGGCTGTTGGGGAATTCATCGCTGCAGGTGGAAGTCGACTTTATTTATACAGAGTCTTATGTGCCGCAGCATACTTCCCAGGATTACCTGACGGAATTTTACGGGACTTTTGCCGAAGTGCGTCATAAAAAATATGATGGTTTTATCATCACGGGAGCTCCGGTTGAGCAGATGGATTTTGAGGATGTTGCCTACTGGGAGGAAATCTCTGAAATCATGGAGTGGAGCAAGACGCATGCCTATTCGACTTTTCATATCTGTTGGGGGGCACAGGCAGGGCTGTATTATCACTATGGCGTGCCCAAGCATGCCGTGGTTCCCAAGGTATTTGGCGTATACAAGCATCATCTGACGGTGGAGCATGAAAAGCTGTTTCGCGGTTTCGATGATGAGTTTTATGTGCCGCATTCGCGGCATACGGAGGTTCGGCGGGAGGATATCGAAAAGGTCCGTGAATTGACGATTATGGCCGAAGGCGAAGGGGAATGCGGGGTCTATGCGATCGCCAATCTGGCCAAACGGCAATTTTTCATCACCGGTCATGCAGAATACGATCCGATGACGCTCAAAGCGGAATACGACCGTGATATACTGGCTGGAATGCAGATGCAGATTCCGTGCAATTATTATCCGGGAGATGATCCTTCAAAGTCACCGGTTGTGAAGTGGCGCAGTGTGGCTAACTTGCTGTTTGCCAATTGGCTCAATTATTATGTATATCAGGAAACACCCTATAATCTCGATGAATTTACTGTGGAGAACGATTAACGGTAAGCTGCTACAGGGTGTTTTCAGAAAAAAAT
>JBOFWE010000166.1:0-1077 GCA_051653465.1 Selenomonadaceae bacterium
TGTCACCAGCAATAAAATGGCTGTTGCTTTCCTGTAAAAGGTCTCTGAGTTCTGCGGCTAACTCTGTCTCCGGCATGGTTTTATAATAGCGGTCATAATCAAGCTCATTGTTGCGAAAGGCTGAAAAAAATTCATAAACCCCATTGCCGGCAAGCTCATTATCCGTAGCATTGGTGCTGATATTTTTCAGACTGCCACTGAGTAAAAAAAATACGGCAAAGGGAAAAAACAGCCCGGCAATGGCAACGGTCATACGCCCGCGCAAAGAAGCTGTATCACCCCAGCGCAGATATTTACAATAAAACAAGGCGGTCATTAGCGTGGCGGCAGCAGCTATACCAGCAAAAACCGTCTTCACCGGGTAACCCTCACGAATCATCCCCAATAATTCCTGGGTATATACAAGATAATCCACCGCTATAAAATTGAACCGCGCTTGAAATTCCGCCCAAAAATATGCCTCGGTAACACTGAGCAGCAGCAAACCTGCAACTGAACTCCACACGATCAATAAAATAAAAGCCTTATTCCAGCGCGTATTGAAAAAACGCCGTGGCACAGCTGCCAGATAAAGCAGCAATGGCAAAAGGCCCTGTCCGGCAACCGCAGCATCAAAGACCAGTCCGACTGCAAAAACCTTAATAAGTGCGACCGGCCCGGCCGCAATCTGGCCGACCGAATAAAACAGCAGCAGCAGCCGCAGCACGAATCCCGTGACAAGCCAAAACGCCCCCAGCACAATTGCGGCGGAAAACCTGCCTGTTATTTCTCTATTTACTTTCATTAAATCCTCCCAAAACTCTTTACCAATTTTGTCCTGAGTTATAATTATACTCCAGCATTCTGAAAATAAGCTTTAAGTACTAATTTTACTTTTTTATGCTGCAGGCAGTAGAATCTGACCGACTCAGTCCATAGATTCTTCGCTATTGGGGCGCAAAAAAAGACCGGCATATGAAACGCCGGCCTTTTCCTGTTATTTAAATATCCTGCTGCATTACAACAAGTTCTTCTTTTTTCCTGCGAGCGATATCAGCGGCCGCCGTAAAGAGAACATCCGTCGACGAATTCACAGCC
>JBOFWE010000167.1:0-6321 GCA_051653465.1 Selenomonadaceae bacterium
CCATCAACGGCGAAAAGGCGCTGGCGATAGCGGCCGCCAGTCCGCCGGACTTAATTTTGCTCGACATTATGATGCCGGTAATGGATGGCTATGAGACTTGTCATTATTTAAAACAGGATGAGGTTTTAAAAGATATCCCAGTGATTTTTCTGACGGCCCGCGACGGGGTTAAGGATGAGGAAAAAGGTTTTGCGCTGGGTGCTGTCGATTATATATTGAAACCGATCAGCCCGCCGCTGCTCCTGGCTAGAATTAAGACACATCTCACGCTAAAACTGGCTCGCGATTTTTTGCGCGATAAGAATGTGTATTTGGAGGCAGAGGTAGCCCGCAGGGTCAGCGAGGTTAGCCGGCTGCAGGAGGTATCAATTGCGGCGATGGCCTCGCTGGCCGAGACGCGCGATAATGAGACGGGCATGCATGTCCGGCGCACGCAGTATTATCTGGGCGCACTGGCCGAGGAACTCAGAAAAGAAGATCCTTCTAATCAGCAACTGGCACCGGAATGCATTGACTGGATGGTCAAATCGGCCCCGCTCCATGATATCGGCAAGGTGGGAATACCGGATCATATCCTGCTTAAGCCCGGACGGCTTACCGATGAAGAGTTTGCCATTATGAAGACACATGCAGCCCTTGGCCGCGACGCGATCAGCCGGGCGGAGGCCATGCAGGACGGGAAAGAATCCTTTTTACACTTTGCCAAGGAAATTGCTTATTCCCACCATGAAAAATGGGATGGCAGCGGCTATCCGGAAGGGATTAAAGGCAAGGATATTCCGCTTTCCGGGCGATTGATGGCCGTGGCGGATGTTTATGATGCCTTGATCTGTAAGCGTGTTTACAAGGAGGCTATGGAACACGCGGTGGCAATAAAGATTATAGAAGATGGTGCGGGGGAACATTTTGATCCGTTAGTAATCAAGGCATTTTCCCGGATAGAAAAAGAATTTCTTGCCATCAGCCGTCGGTATCCGGATGGCTGAGGAAGCGATGGTCTGGTTTATTCGGGCAGGACAGGGAGTGGAAAATCATGATTAGTTCCAGTAAAAAAAATCGTACAGCCCTGTGGCGCATAAGTCTACTTCTCAGCGCAGTGGGTTTTCTGCTTTGCTATGGTGCGTTTTATCTGGCGAATAAGCTTTCGGTGGAGAATATGAACAGCCAGCTTCTGACGCTCGACCAAGGCAATAAGCATATTGGATTGATCGTTCAGGAGAATGCCGAGCAAGTCATTGCCAATGCCGATACCATATTGCGCCTTATGCAGCGCGATGTCGAGATTTATGGAAAGATTCTTCCGGAACATGAATCCATTTTGCGGGAATTTTGCCAGCGGCGTTTTGTCGGCAATACAGCGATGTTTGATCAAAATGGTGAATTGCAGTTCACCATTAAGCGCCGGCTGCCGGGAAGAGCAAGCAATGTGGCGACAACGGACGTATTTAAAGAGCAGATGAAGTTAAGCCCGGGAGTCTTGTATATTGGCTCCGGTTGGGTCAGCCTGAGCAGTGATCGGTCCGTTATTTTTTTGAGCCGTCAGATTCGAAATGATCAAGGCGAATTTCGGGGAATTGTAACGGTGACCTTGGCCCAGGATTATTTGACGAAATTTGACGAGACCCTCGGTTTTGACTATAACCATAGAATTTTTCTGTTGCGCCGTGACGGCATGATTTTGGCACAAATACCACAGACGGAAAATGAAAAAGCCTCAGCTGTGAACTTGCATCGAGATGAGCGCATAGAGGAGTATCTTTCGCGAAATATCACGGCTGCTATCTATAATGATATTGAGTCTGGAGTGGAGTATCGTGAATTTTTTACAGTGCTGCGGGGATACCCGTTATTGGTGGAGGTGTCTTCACGGACTGATAGTGCTGAGGCGCTATCAATGCAGATACAGCAGCAATACCGGATCTTTGCCCAGATCTTTTCGGCATTTGTGTTACTGAGTGGAATACTTCTCTGGTGGCAGATTCGGCGGCAGTATATGTTTGCCGAGCAGCTGCAGCAAAAGCAATGGCAGCTCGAACAGCTCAGCTATCACGATCAGCTTACCGGGGTTAAGAATCGTCATTATCTCGATGAGATCATTGCCGGTGAAATGGCGCGGGCGGATCGCTATAAGCAGCCGCTGTCGATGCTGATTTTTGATTTGGATCACTTTAAAAAAGTAAATGATACCTGGGGCCATCCGGTCGGCGATCTGGTCTTGAAGCATACGGCCGAAATTATCGGTGATAGGATTCGTAAGGCGGATATTCTGGTGCGCATTGGCGGTGAGGAATTTGTTGTCCTGATGCCGGAAACGAGGCTTGCCGGAGCCCGGGAAGCGGCAGAATCGCTGCGGGAAGCTTTGGTTGCCAATGAACATCCGATTGCCGGTAAGGTGACAGCGAGCTTTGGCGTGGCGGAGCGAATGAAGATTGAGCCGTTTTCCTATTGGTACCGGCGGGCAGATGAGGCCTTGTACCGGGCGAAGCAGGGTGGCAGGAATTGCGTGGTCACCGCCGATGAGTCGGGCAGCCTGCCGTTTGAAGCCGTGCGGCTTGAGTGGCGAAGTGAATGGGAATCGGGAAATCCTCTGATTGATGAGCAGCACCAGGAGCTGATCGCGCTGGGCAATAAGATCATCTATCTGGTGCTTGAGAAAGCCCGGCCGGAGGAACTGCTGTCGCAGCTCGAACTTCTGATTGAGCATATCCGCAGTCATTTTACGGCAGAAGGAAAAATTCTCGTGCAAGCCGGTTATCCCGAGCATTTGCATCATGGTGAAATTCATAAGGGGCTGCTGGAAAAATTGTTGATTTGCAAGGCGGAATACCTTGCAGGCGGGCTCACCCCCACTGCTTTTTTTGCATTTGTTGTCGATGAAATTGTTGTCGGTCATATGCTGAAAGAGGATCGAAAATTTTTCCCTTATGTACGCGTAGAGAGATGATGGCATTTAGGCAAATTTTGTTAAGGGGAAGAGCCGCTCCTTATAGAGGATAAAAGTTTATAATTAAATAATCTTGCCTAGTGCTTTCGTAGTTGCTAAAATAGGAGAATAGGTCTAAAAATGGATTTGAATATTTGGCAGAGAAGGTAAGGTACCGACAATGATAACGATGAAAAGGCGGTTGACGAACAAGGCTGTGGTAGAGCTTTTATTGCTTATTGCAGGCACAATCGGCATCGCGTTTATAATAAGGGAATATGATATGTCGGCCTGGCAGGTAATATGGAATGAGAGAATTCACCTGTACACCGGAATGGAGCTGCCGGCAGCTGCCGGGGCCATCGCCTTTTTGCTCGTGGGGGCTTGTTTTTGGCTCTGGCGTCGCTGGATTGAGAGCCGGCGGGAAATTGAGCTTTGCGAGGCGCGGGAGCGCGAGCTGGGGATACTGAGTCAGTGCGATCTCGTGACCAATCTTTATAATAAAAATATGTTTGAACGATATCTCGATGATCCGTCCTGCATGACGAGCCGGCCGGTAGGGATCGTTGTCTGTGATGTTGATGGTTTAAAGCTGGTCAATGATGCCTTGGGGCATGCCGAGGGAGACCGGCTGATAAAAATCGTGGGATCGGTCATCCGGCAGCTTTGCAGCGTGCGGATCAAGGGCTTTCGCGTCGGCGGTGATGAGTTTGCCCTTTTGCTTAGTCCGACGACAGAGGCTGAGACGGCCGCTGTGGCAGCCGCTGTGGCTGCTCGTGTTGCTGGCAGTGACAGCAGTGCCAGCCAGCTTCCTAGCCGTGTATCGGTTGGATTTGCCGTAAGCAAGGATCAGCAGTCTCTGCGGGAGGTTTTCCGGCAGGCGGATGCCCTGATGTACGAACAGAAGCTGCGCTGTAAATTTGTAGCGCGGACGGAGACCGTGCGCCGGCTCGAAGAGATTATTGACCGCCGGGTGCGCCGTGAACCGGCTCAGGTTGAACGCATGGAACGCTGGCTGGTATTAATTGCCAATGAACTGGGTTTTGAGGAATATAAGGTCAATAATCTGCGGCTGCTGGCACGTTTTCATGATCTTGGCAAAATTTCGCTGCCGGATGAGCTTTTACAAAAATCCGGGCTGTTGGATGATCAGCAGTATGATCTGGTGAAGCGGCACAGCGTTATCGGTTATCGTATTGCGCTGACATCAGCGGAACTGTCGGCGATTGCGGATTGGATTTTGCTTCATCATGAAAACTGGGATGGCAGTGGCTATCCGCTGGGCAAGCAAGGCCGGGATATCCCACTCGAATGCCGGATTTTTCGGGTGGTCAATGATGTTGATGCCATGACGTATGGCCGTCCGTATCGAAAGGCTGTTTCCTATGACGAGGCGATGCTGGAACTTCTCCGTAGCCGGGGCAGCAAATACGATCCGCAGCTGGTAGATTTGATCGCGGGTGGTCATTTACTACTTAAATAAAAGAAGGCAAAATCTGCACATAAACGGATGCAGTTTTTGCCTTCTTTGTCTTTCTAGGTCTATCTGCTGATGTTTTTCCCGTTTATTGACAAAATATTCTCAGCCTGCTATCGTTTTATATGTACTTATTTAAAGGAAATGCCGTATTTTTTCTTTGTATTTTAAGCCTGCATCCTTTCATTTGCAGGCTTTTAGCTGCGGCACCAATACTCTATTTTAGCGAAAGTGGTGACAGAATGAATTTGGGACGGTTGGGAAACACCCTACAGACGAAACTGGTCGGGATTTTGGTGGGATTTGCTTTTTTTTCGGCGCTCCTGGTAGGCGGCGTCAGTATGTATCTGAGCATTCAGTCGGCAGAAAAACAAATTGTTGAGGGTAATGGCACGATTGCAGCCCAGGTAGCCAGCGAAATCAATCGCTTTATGGCTGATGCCCAAGGGCTGACGGAAACGTTGGCGGCATCACCGGAGGTTATTGCAATGGATGCTGAGCGGACGAAAGCCCTGCTGCTGGCAGCGCAGCAAAAAAATACGCAGTATGAGCTGCTCTATGTTATCGATGCAGCCGGCAATCAGACGGTAAGAACATCCGGCAAGCTTGGCAACCGGGCCGATCGCGATTATTTCAAGGAATCGATGAGCGGCAAGACATTTTTTACGGATATATACATATCGGCTACGACGAATTCGCCAACGCTGACGATTTCAACTCCGGTTAAAGATGCCAGTGGGAAAATTATCGGTGTTCTTGGCGTTGATATTAGCCTGAAAACGGTATGGGATACCGTTGAACACACCGTGATTGGCAGCAGTGGCTACATTGATGTGGTAGACAACAAGGGGAATCTGATTGCCCATCCAGATAAGCAGCGGGTCCTGCAGAAGGATACCGTGGCGGATCGTTCCTATGTGCAGGCGGTTTTGCAGGGGACGCCGGGGCATCAGACGGCTATGTCGACAACCGGCGAGGAATCTTTGGTCAGCTTTGCGCCGCTCGAGAAATATCATTGGGGCGTAATCACGTATTTGCCAAAGCGGGAAATGCAGGCGGCGTATAATCATGTTCTGTGGAGTATTTTCTTCATCATTCTTGCCGCTGTAGTCCTGGCAGGGATTTGCGGTCTGTATACTGCCGGGGCGATAACCAAGCCGTTGCAGGTGATGGTTGGCGTGTGCCGCGAACTCGCCGCAGGGGACTTTCGCAATAAACCGCGTTTCATGCAGCGGGCCGATGAGATTGGGCAGCTCGCGGATGCGCTGGTCTCGATGCGGTCAAGCCTGCGTGAGGCGTTTAAGAAGGTCAGCGAGTCAGCCGATCAGGTAGCCGCTTCGTCGGAAGAGCTGACAGCGAGTGCTGAACAGTCCTCGCTGGCAGTAACGCAGGTAGCTGAATCGATTAGCACTGTCGCCGTCGGAGCCGAAGCGCAATCGAATGAAATTGCAGGAACGGCTGCTGTCGTTGAACAGATGTCAGCCGGCATTCAGCAGGCTGCCTCGGGATCGAATCAGGCGGCGCAGCATGCAGCAACTGTCGTTGAACGGGCTAAAAACGGTGCGGGAGCGGTAAAAAAAGCGGTTTCGCAAATGGAAAATATTGAGTCGACCGTAGAGGACTCGGCCCAAATGGTGAGTCGCCTGGGGGAACGCTCACAGGAAATTGGCCAAATCATTGATACGATATCCGGAATTGCCGGGCAGACAAATTTACTGGCACTTAATGCGGCAATTGAGGCGGCCCGGGCTGGCGAACAGGGCCGTGGGTTCAGCGTTGTCGCCGAAGAAGTACGCAAACTGGCGGAACAGTCGCAGGATGCCGCCAAGCGGATTGCCGGATTGATCGGTGCCATTCAGACGGATACGGACAAGGCGGTACAGGCTATGGAACGTGGAACACATGAAGTCAAGGTCGGCAG
>JBOFWE010000168.1:0-1221 GCA_051653465.1 Selenomonadaceae bacterium
TTCACCACCAGAAGAAAAATAAGGGGGCATTTCTGCCCCCTGCTGCCTATTTCGGGAAAAACGGCCATACCATCGGGATGATGATAACCGAGATAACAAAGCAGACAAGAACCAGTCCTGTTCCAGCTTTTACATAATCCATAAACTTATAGTTCCCCGGACCGAGAACCAGTGTATTGGGCGGCGTTCCTACCGGTGTTGCAAAAGCACAGGAGGCCGCAACCGCAATTGCCATCAATACCGCCTGCGGACTTGCCCCAAGGCTTTGGGCAATGGAGATGCCGATTGGTGCCAGCAGTGCCGTCGCTGCTGTGTTCGACATGAACTGCGTCAATCCACAGGACAGAGCAAACAAGACAATCGTTACCATTAACGGACTCGGGCTGCCGCCAAGAAGTCCCACTACCTGATCAGCAATCAGTTTGCCCGCACCACTTTGATCCATAGCCGAAGCAATCGGCATCATGCCGGCAAAGAGGAAGATCGTAACCCAGTCAATGCCTGTATAGGCTTGTTTTTCTGTCAAGCACTTGCTCAGTACCAGGATGATTGCCCCGGTAATCGCTGCCACTTCAAGCGGAAACTGCGGCAGATCGAAAGCCATCGCAATGACGACACCAATCAACGTAGCTGCGGTAATACACATTTTTTTAGGATCCGTCGATCCTGCTTTTGCCTCAGCGGCAGCTTCTTCATCAATTTTAATATCTACCGACAAAACCTCTTTTGGCAAGAGATGCTTACCGATAAACATCATATAGAGGATACCGGCAACCGTGAGCGGAATCCCGATCCAGGCAAATTCGAAGAAACCAAAGGGTTGCAGTCCTGCTGCTTTTAAAGCTCCGGCAGCAATAATATTGGGCGGCGTACCTACCAGGGTTATAATTCCGCCAAGTCCGGCACCAAACGCCAGAGGCATCAGCTGTCTGGAGGCCGGAATTTTGGCTACCGAACATATTCCCACAATAACCGGCATCAACGCCGCGGTTGTGCCCGTATTGGACGAAACAGAAGAGATTACTGCAGCAATAATCATCGTTCCTGCCATCAGACCATTTTCACTCTTCCCCACCATACGAACAACAGATTCCCCTAATTTTTGGGCAAGACCGGTATGAAACATCGATGCCCCGATAACAAACATCCCGGCAAATAACACAACCGTCGAATTAGACAGTCCGGAAAAGACTTCCTTCATCGGAATAATCCCTAAAACCC